>JAZSAW010000142.1:0-3863 GCA_045602105.1 Candidatus Avilachnospira sp. | reverse complement strand
AAGGCAATGGCCAACTGCATCAGCGCCGTAACGACTGAGGCGATAAGCCCGATGGTCCACTGGAGGCAAAACCGTGCCTGCCGGCACTGAGCGGTAAAGAGGTTAATAAGGTTGGCATAGGAACGGGTGGACAGGGTCTCCCACCCGGCGGCATGTACGGCATCGTAGAGCTTTTTCCGCAGACCCAGCTCATAACGCTCCAGATAGGCGTTCTGCCGAACGGTTGCCGTACTGTTGAGGATGGCACGCAAAATGAGAATCACCACAAAAATGGCGATAATGACCGATGCTCTCTGGAGATAGGTCATGGTGGCAAAGGGCTGCAACAGACTTTGTAATCCCCCTCCTGCCCCCACAGGGACTTCCAGCAGATCCAGCATAGGCACAAGCATGACGATGCTGAAACTGCTCAGTATGCCTACGGCGATATTCAGAAATAAAATCAGCAGAAAATCCCGCCGGTCTGTGTGCCAGACATTTCGTAAAATTTCTTTCATGGTCTATCCTTTTGCGTCATCAGACGCAGTTTTTTGCAGAAAAACGCCAGAATCCCCGTGACCAGAACGGCGGAAAAATCCAGCCAGACATCCTGCACCTGCGAGCCCCGGGCATAGAAAATTTGAATGGTCTCATCGGTCAGGGCGAAAAGAAGTCCGGCAAACATCGCCCACAGCAGGGGCTTTTTATGGAGCAGGCACAGGGCGGAAAGCTCAGCCCCAAGGGCGAAAAATTCCGCGAAATGAGCCAGTTTCCGGACAAGATGCTCTGTGACATTGCCCTTTCCCACGAAAAACTCCAGAAAAGGAGTCAAAAGTGCCAGAATACCGTCACTTTTCTCCCGGGATTCCGGGATGCTCTCCATGGAGTTGGAAAAAATAAAGGCAAGGGTCGCCAGAAGCAGAATCACCAGAAGCAGGGTCATGACCCGGCGTTTAACAGGGCGCACAGGCTTCACTCCTCTGCTGAGCACCGGATTTGGGGCGGGAGTTCAGCATCGGTGCATGGAACTCCTTGGGTGGCTTGAAGGTGGGGACAGTCTCCCGGATAGCGGGAAGCACATCACCCTGCTCTATGGCACGGCAAAGAATGTCCAGCTTTTGGTCAATTTCTTCGCGGGACAGAGCCTTGTCCCGCTCAATGAAGATCATCTCGTTTTCCGTGGTGTCCATTTCCTCGTTCTTGATGAGCAGTTCCTCATAGAGCTTCTCACCGGGGCGCAGACCCACTTCCACAATATCGATGTCCTCATAGGGGGTGAGCCCGCTGAGCTGGATGAGCTTTTCCGCCAGCTCCAGAATACGCACAGGCTTGCCCATATTCAGCACGAACAGCTCTCCGCCTTTGGCCAGAGCGCCGGTCTCCATGACCAGACCCACGGCTTCGGGGATGGTCATAAAGTAGCGGATGATGCGCTTGTCCGTCAGGGTAATGGGACCGCCGGAGGCGATCTGCTGTTTGAACAGAGGCACCACAGAGCCACTGGAGCCCAGGACGTTGCCGAAGCGCACCGCCATAAACTCCGTAGCAGAGCCGATTCGGCTCTGGACGATCATTTCGCAAAGGCGCTTGGTGGCGCCCATGATATTGGTGGGGTTGACGGCCTTGTCGGAGGAAATGAGGATGAACTTCTTCACCCCGTATTTTTCCGCCACATCCGCCACATTTTTTGTGCCAAACACGTTGTTTTTCACGGCTTCCATGGGACTTTTTTCCATGAGGGGCACGTGCTTATGGGCCGCGGCGTGGAAGACCACCTCCGGGCGGTAGATGGCAAAGAGGTCGTCCATCCGGGCCTTATCCCGGACAGAGCCGATGACCACATCCAGATCCAGATTCGGGTGCTTCCGCAGAAGCTCCTGCTGGACGTTATAGGCGTTATTTTCGTAAATATCCAGAATGATCAGCTTTTTGGGGTGGAATTCCGCGATCTGCCGACAGAGCTCCGAGCCGATAGACCCGCCGCCGCCGGTAATGAGCACAGTTTTTCCCCCGTAGGAGGCACTGCACTTGGCCTTATCCAGCACGATGGAATCCCGGAACAGCAGGTCTTCAATGTCAAATTCCCGCAGGACGGGTTTTTTGGACGGGCCGTCATTTTTGCCCAGATAGTCATAGAGCTTTACGGGACAACCGGTGGCGCGATAGCGTTCATACAGCTCCCATTTGGCCTGGGTATCCAGATCCGGGATGGCGATGACGATCTGCTGGACAGGCATGGTCTTCAGCCGCTGCACGATATGTTCATCCTCGCCGTAGATGTGGATACCCCGGATCTTGTTGCCCACCTTGCCCATATCCTTGTCGATAAAGCAGTAGGGGTAATAGCCGGAGCGGGGATTGCGGAGCAGTTCGTCGGCCAGCACAGCGCCCACGTTACCTGCGCCTACAATGGCCACATTGATCTTTTTGGCGTCTGCCGGCAGTTCCTTTTTGGAATTGAGCCAGGCGTGGAGAATTTGATAGGCAAACCGGCTGGTCAGGGTGACCAGAATGATCAGGCAGGTGGAGATGACCGTAAAGGCAAAGCCGGGATTGATGACAGGCCAGACCTGTCCCGCCAGCAAAAATGCCCCACAGCCCACGCAGTCAGCGAGCATCAACAGCAGGTACAGCTTTACATTGGCATACCGCCACACGCTGGAGTACATCCGGAAACAGCCCCTGGCGATCAGCAGAAATACCGCCAACAAAACGATTTTCAGCACAAGATCGCTCCCAACCAGCTTCACTGAGCCGATGTTGGGCAAAAAGGCTGCCAGAATGACCATCACATCCAGAATCATGGCCATATCGATCAGATACAGACAGAGCTTTCGTTTGTTCATTCTCTCTCCTCTTTTGGTACAGGACAAGACCCCCCACAGTATGCGGGGAGTCTTGTGTCATTGGGATTAGTAGTCGGCGACGTTCAGGCAGTAACGCTGAATCATAGCGGCAGCCTGGGCACGGGTGGTGGTATCCAGAGGCATCAGGTAGCCGTTGGCACCCTGAATCATACCTGCTCCGCAGGCCCACTGCATGGCGGGGATGGCGTAGCCGGAGACCTCGAAGGCATCGTGGAAGCTGAGGATATTGGTGTCCTCGCCCACAGAAACATCATAGCCCTTATACTGGGCATAACGCCACAGGATGGCAGCCATCTGCTCCCGGGTGATGGGATCCAGAGGGCCGAACTTGTTGCCGCCGTAGCCGTTGATGACCTTGGAGGCAGTGCCCCATTCCACGGCAGGGCCGTACCATGCCTTGGGATCGGCGTCACTGTAGACCTGCTTGCCGGTAACGGCAGGGGTGTTTTCCATGCGGTACAGGATGGTCACCACCATGGCGCGGTTGATGTAGGTATAGGGCTCAAAGGTCGTGCCGGTCATGCCGATCATCAGCTCGTGCTCGGCGCAGAAGTGGATGCCGTCGTGATACCACAGCTGGAGATTCAGGTCCACAAAGTGGCCGGCGGGGCAGTAGATATTCCGGGGGCAGTCGCCAAGGGCGCCGCCGGGATACCAGATCTGTCCGCCACCGATGCCGTGCTGATGCTTGTGATGGCAGCCGCAATCGCAGTCGCAGTCATAGTCATGGTCGAAGTCGGACTGGTGGAGGAACAGGCGGGTATCGCCCTCGTGTCCCACCACGGAGTACTGACCGTAGAACTTCTCAATGCCCAGACCTTCCAGTTCCACCGTGCCGGTGGTGTAGTAGCGGTTGCCGGCACGCTTCATCTGTGCTTCGGAAACGTGCTTGGTGGCAGTCATGGTCATGGGCTGGCGCAGGGCAGCCTTCACATCGGCGATCTTGGCGGTGGGCCAGTCTGCCAGCACCTGCTCATCCAGCTTGTAGTAGATCTTCAGACCCTCGTCGGTCAAACG
>JAZSAW010000141.1:0-8945 GCA_045602105.1 Candidatus Avilachnospira sp. | reverse complement strand
TATGCGGGCGTGGGAGAAGAATATCCGCGCGGAGTTCACGGAGCCGTTAGACCCTGTCTGTATGGACAGCTGTATGGAGTTTTTCTTCAGTCCTGTGGCGGATGACCTGCGGTATTTTAATGTGGAGATGAATCCCAACGGCTGTATCTATCTGGGCTTTGGCACAGGTCGCCATGACCGGATTCGTTTTATTTACGGTCATGGGGACTTGCTGGAGGATAAACAGGTAAACCGGCTGGAGGACGGCTGGGAGCAGTTTTACACCTTCCCCCTGAGCCTGCTTCAGCAGTTTTTCCCCGGCTATGAGCTGACCCCCGGTCGAAAAATCCCCGCCAATTGCTTCAAGTGCGGTGAGCTGACCGACCCGGTACATTTTATCACATGGAATAAAATCGACACCGCCGAGCCGGACTTCCATCAGCGTCAGTTCTTCGGAGAAATGGTGCTGGGTTAAGGCGAAAGCATTTGACACAGGTTTCAAATCGTGCTACCATAAAACGAGAACAAATGAAAAAACTGGGAGGTTTTTTGCCATGAATATGCTCGATACCCTGAAGGGTTCCTATTTCTCTGAGATTTTGCCTCAGGGCTGGGACATTAAGAAAATTATGGACTGCGTGTCCAACGATCCCGAGTCCGTTCTGGATCGCCAGAGCTTCTGGAACGACGGCTTCCAGCCGGTGAAGTGCACCAATCTGGAAGAGTTCGGCGCGTACATGGGTCATGAGATCGCCATGCAGATCAAGCTGACCAAGGAAGAGGGTCGCAAGCTCATTATGATCCTGCCTGTGGGTCCCATGGGTATGTATAAGTGGGCGGTCTATTTCCTGAAGGCATGGATTGTGGACTGCAAGCACGTTTACGGCTTCAATATGGACGAGTGGGCTGACGCCGAAGGCAACACCCTGCCCGCTTCCGATCCCGCCGCTTTCCAGAATGCCATGACCGAGGCGTTCTACGGCCCTCTGGGTGAGCTGACTGTGCCCGAAGACCAGAGAAACTTCGCTACCAAGGAAAATCTGCCCACCTACATGAGCAAGATCGAAGCCCTCAAGGCGGAGGGCGCAAAGCAGGTGCTGGTCTACGGCATCGGCCGGATGTGCCATATCGCTTTCTGGGAGCCCCATTTTGCCGCGGATTATGCCACAGAAGCCGACTGGATGAACGCTTCTCACCGCATCGGCGCTCGTCTGCATCCTCTGACCATCGAGCAGAACGCCATCACTTCTTTCCGCTCCTCCTGGCCTCTGGTTCCCTGCTTCGCCAACACCATCGGTCCTAAGGTCATCTTTGGCTCTGACTATGCCATTGGCGGTGCGGACGGCGTGCTGTCCCGCGGTATGCAGTGGCAGGGCATGAGCTTCTGGATGACTCTGCGCCACGGTCCTACCACGGCCATCACCTCCAGCTACATCCCCACCATGCCCGGCAAGCTGTTCTTCATGGACGAGCTGGCAGGCCCTCTGTGCCCCGATACCAACTAATCAGAGTGTCAAAGAACCCGCCAATCGTCAAAACAAGTTTTTGACATTTGGTGGGTTCTTTTGGTATCTGCCAGCCTGTGAAAAAACAGGTTTTTTGACCGTTGACGGACAGGTTGGTTTTTGATATGCTTGGACTATCAAACTCCGGGAGGTTTCCATGAATCGTTTTTTTGATGCCGACTCCTCTTTTTCTCTGTTTCTGGGTCGGGTGTCGGATATTGTTTTCCTCAATGTGCTGACCCTCATTTGCTGTCTGCCTGTGGTGACCATCGGTGCGGCGGTCACTGCCCTGTATGATACCGTTGGACGGATGCAGATGGATGAGGGCGGGCTGTATGCCGGTTATTTCCGTGCCTTCGCCCGGAATTTCAAGCAGTCCACGGTCATGTGGGTGCTGTTTCTCATTGTGGCGGGGTCCATGGTTTACAACTTTACCCTTGGAGCGATGCTCCCGGTGCTGGTAGGGGCATTGGCTCTGGTGGTGTTTGTGGTGATTTTGTCCTGGGCTCTGCCCATGCTGGCCACGTTCCGCATGAGCAACAAGGTGATTTTGCGCAATACCGTCCTGTGCGCTCTGGGGTATTTGCCCCGTACCATTGCTATGGCGGTGCTGAATCTTCTGCCTTGGGTGGTGCTGGTGTTATCTCCCTATGCCTTTTTGCGGGCAGGCGTACTGTGGGCGTGCATTTACTTTGCTCTGGCGGTGTATCTGGACCTGTTGCTCCTGAAAAAGCCTTTTGCCAAACTGGCGGAGAGCCAAGAGGAAGAATAAACATTTTGGCGGGCGACCAATGGTCGCCCGCCAAAATTTATCTGGCGTATTCAAATTCCAAATCGTAGATGCTTACGGTATCGCCGTCCTGAATGCCCATGGATTCCAGGCGATCAAACAGACCGGACTGGCGAAGCTGGCGGTCAAAGTACATCCGGGATTCATAATCCTCGAAGTTCACATCGGCCAACAGCCGTTCCATCCATGCGCCGGATACCAGCCACAAATCGTCGTAATGCTCGATTTGCAGGTCGGCGGAATCGCCCGCTTCTGCCAGAGGCTTCACATATTCCGGCTCGTAAATGGTCACCGGAGGCAGTTCCTTCAGCCGGGCGGCCACGGTCTGCATCAGCTGACGAGTGCCCTGATGGGTGGCGGCGGAAATCTCGTAAAATTCATAGCCCCGCCGGGTCACATAGTCCCGCAGGCGGGTGAGATTGTCACTGCCGTCGGGAATCAGATCCAGCTTGTTGGCGGCTACCAGCATGGGGCGCTGTGCCAGTTCAGGAGAATACTGGGCAAGCTCCTGATTGATTTTTTCAAAATCCTCCACGGGATCTCTGTCTTCCGAGCCGGACACATCCACGATGTGCACCAAAAGACGGCAACGGTCGATGTGGCGCAGGAAATCGTGACCCAGACCCAGACCGTCGGAAGCGCCCTCAATAATGCCGGGGATGTCCGCCATGACAAAGCTGACGCCCTCCTCCACATAGATGACGCCCAGATTGGGGTAGAGGGTGGTGAAGTGGTAATTGGCGATCTTGGGGCGGGCGTTGGAGGTCACGGACAGCAGGGTGGATTTGCCCACATTGGGGAAGCCTACCAGACCCACATCCGCCAGAAGCTTCAGTTCCAGAACGACCTCGTGGCTCTCACCGGGCAGACCGGATTTGGCAAAGCGGGGGACCTGCCGGGTGGGGGTGGCGAAGTGCTTGTTGCCCCAGCCACCACGACCGCCCTTGCACAGGACGAACTGCCGGTTATCGGACATATCCTGAATGACCTCATTGGTCTCTGCGTCCCGCACCACTGTGCCCCGGGGTACTCGGATAATGAGATTTTCTCCGTTTTTGCCCCGGCGACGGCCGCCTTCGCCGTCCATGCCGTTGGGGGCGGAATATTTGCGCTTATAGCGGAAATCCATCAGGGTGGACAGATTGTCATCCACTTCCAGAACGACACTTCCGCCTGTTCCGCCGTCACCGCCGTCAGGACCGCCCTGGGCGACGAATTTCTCCCGGTGGAAGGCGATGGCACCGTTACCGCCGTTGCCGGCCTTGACGAAAATTTTTACTTTATCTACAAACATGTTATTACCTCACAAGTCCAGTGTGCCCCGGATTTTCCCGGGTCATCCCTTGCAAAGAAAAAGGGCGTTGCAAAGCAACACCCTTTTTGGCAAATTACTGCTCAGCGTACACAGAGCACTTCTTGCGATCCTTGCCCATGCGCTCGAACTTGACCTTACCGTCAATGAGAGCGAACAGGGTGTCGTCGCTGCCGATCCCAACATTGTTGCCGGGATGAATGTGCGTGCCTCTCTGGCGAACCAGAATATTGCCAGCCAGAACGAACTGACCGTCAGCGCGCTTCACACCCAGACGCTTGGACTCGGAGTCACGGCCGTTCTTGGTGGAGCCGCCGCCCTTTTTATGGGCAAAGAACTGGAAGCTGATCTTCAGCATATTATTGCACCTCCATAACTTCGATATAATCAGGATATTGATCCCGCAGCTCACACAAAGTGAGCATCATGCCGGTCAGGACTGCCTGTACGGCATCTTCGTCTTCACAGACGGCGGGAAGGGTCAAGGTGATTCGGGCCTCTTCTTCGTTCACCTTGGTCTTGCAGTGGTTGCCCAGCACATCGGAGATGGTGCACTCGGCAAACTGCACAGCGGTGGATACGGCGGCACAGACGATGTCCGCACCCTCTTCTCCGTAGCCACTGTGGCCCGAGACGGTAAATCCGGAGATTCTGCCGTCGTGATCGAAAAACTCAACTCTGGTCATTACACAGAGATCTTTTCGATCTGCACCTTGGTGTAAGGCTGACGATGGCCCTGCTTGGACTTGGAGTCCTTCTTGGCACGGAACTTGATGACGGTGATCTTCTTGCCCTTGCCGTTCTTCAGAACCTTGGCCGCCACGGAAGCACCGGAAACAACGGGAGCGCCGAACTTGGAGTTCTCGCCGTCCAGGACTGCCAGCACCTGATCGAAGGTCACGGTGGTATCGGCCTCAGCGTTCAGCTTTTCAATGAAGATGATGTCGCCTTCCTTGACGCTGTACTGCTTACCGCCGGTCACGATAACTGCCTGCATTTCATTTGCACCTACCTTTTCTGTAGACTCGCTCTGAAGGTGTGAGGTCGTGCCCCAGCTTCTACCTTTTCAACGCGGCTTACCTATTATAGCAGTCGCCATAGGGCTTGTCAAACCTTTTTTATGGTTTTTCTTCGGTTTTTTCGCAAAAATCTCCCTGTTCCAAAGCCGTGAAGGCTTCCGGGGTATCGCAATCCGCCAATTCTGCTTCCGCCGTCTGCACCAGTGTGAGGCGGGAGGCATTGGCGCGGATGACCCGGCTTCCCCCCACATCTCCCGTGAGTGCCAGAAGCTCCGGGAATAAATCTTTGGGGAAGAGGCAGGGATTTCCTCGCTTTTCTCCACAGCCGGCGGCCATAATGGATGCGGGCTGTTTTTGAAACGCTTCCGCCAGACGGACAAGGGTTTGGGCAGTCAGCAAGGGCTGGTCGGCGGTCATGAACAGGGCGCCGTCACAGTGTCCTGCCTGAGCAAGTCCCAGACGGATGGTACGGCTGACGCCCTCTGCGGGACGGTCATTGATCACCACGGCAAAGCCCAGCTCCCGGGCAGACCGGGCAATGGCTTCACAGCCGGTCACCACCACCACGGAGGAAAACAGGTCAGGGGGTATGGCACGCAGGGCGCGGAGATACAGAGGCGTGCCCCGAAAGGGGCGCAGGAGCTTGTTTTCTCCAAACCGGCTGGCGCTTCCCGCCGCCATAAGGATACAGCAGATGTCCATAGTTTTCCTCCATCGTACAGGATTTGGTCAAAATCAGTATAACCGCCCCGGTCAGCCCCCGTCAACGTCAGTTTTTTGGAGGAATTGTTATTCTTCAAATAGATAACGCTTTTTCTCTATCATCTTTGGCCAATTTGTGGTATGATAGAAAATAACCAAAAGCAGTTTCCGTCTAAATTGCACAAAAAATGCAAGGGAGGAGTTTTTATGAGCACCTGTGTAGGCAAAAGCATCCCCCGGGTGGATGCCTACGACAAGGCCACAGGCCGTGCCAAATATACAGAAGACCTCTGCGACCGCAATGCTCTGGTAGCGAAAGTTGTCCACTCCACCGTGGCCAACGGGCTGGTCACGGCTGTGGATACCGCCGAAGCGGAGAAGATTCCCGGCGTGGTGAAGATTCTCACCTGTTTTGACGTGCCCGACCACTGCTTCCCCACGGCAGGCCATCCCTGGAGCACTGACCCTCACCATCAGGACGTGGCGGATCGGAAGCTTCTCAACCGCCGGGTGCGCTATTACGGCGACGATGTGGCGGCGGTGGTGGCGGAAAACGAAGTGGCCGCCAATCAGGCTGTCCGCGCCATCCGGGTGTCCTATGAGGAATACCCGGTGATGCTGGATGTCATGGACGCATTGAAAGAGGATGCCACCCAGCTCCATGAGGCTTACCCCGGCAATATTCTGGCACATTCGCAGATTCGCAACGGAGATCTGGAAAAAGCCATTCAGGAGCCCGGACTGATTCGGGTGGAGGGCTGGTACGACACCCCCTCTGTCCAGCACTGCCATATTGAAAATCACATCTGCGTTGCCCACATGGAGGCGGGACGGATCATCATCACCTCCTCCACCCAGATCCCCCATATCGTCCGCCGTTGTGTGGGTCAGGCGCTGGGGATTCCGTGGGGCAAGGTGCGGGTCATCAAGCCTTACATCGGCGGCGGTTTCGGCAACAAGCAGGACGCCCTCTATGAGCCTCTTTGCGCGTGGCTGACCACCCAGGTGGGCGGTCGCCCGGTGAAGCTGGACTGCTCCCGGGAGGAGACCTTCATCAGCAACCGGGTGCGCCACGCCATCCGCACCCATATTATCTCGTGGGTACGACCCGACGGCTCTTTTGCCGCCCGGAAGATCGAATGTTGGTCCAATCAGGGCGCATACGCCTCCCACGGCCACGGCGTTGCCGCCAAGGGCATGAACTGCTTCCCTCAGCTCTACCCCTGCGATCATGTGGAGGGGGACGCCTGGACAGTCTATACCAACCGCCCCACTGCCGGCGCTATGCGTGGCTACGGCATCCCCCAGGCCATGTTTGCCGGCGAGAGCCATATTGACGATATTGCCAAAGCTCTGGGCATTGAGCCTCTGGCCTACCGCCGGAGCTTCCTGATGCCTGTGGGCTATACGGACGGCTTTTCCAAAAACGTCAACTACTATGACAGCCACCGCCAATGTCTGGATAAGGGCGAGGTGTGGCTGGATTATCAGCGCAAACGCAAGGAATACGAAAATCAGACCGGGGATGTTCGCCGTGGCGTAGGCTGTGCCGTGTTCTGGTACAACACCGCCGTCTGGCCCATCTCTCTGGAGAGCAGTTCCTGCCGGATGGTGCTCAATCAGGACGGCTCTATTCAGGTGCAGACCGGTGAAACGGAAATCGGTCAGGGTTGTGACACGGCTTACGCGCAGATGGCCGCCGACACGGTGGGTATCCCGCCGGAAAAGGTGCATATGGTATCCACCCAGGATACGGATGTGACCCCCTTTGGTCTGGGTGCTTACGCCTCCCGGCAGACCTATATCGGCAGTTTTTCCATCCAGCAGACAGGTCTTGCCCTGAAAGAGCGCATCCTCCAATATGCTCAGGGGTTGACCCGGCAGGCACGGGCACTGCTTGATCTGCAGGACGGCAATATCGTCCGCATTTCCGACGGAGCGGTGCTGATGACACTGGAAGAACTGGCCATGGAAGCCCTGTACAGCATGACCAATTCCCAGCACATCACCGCGGAAAGTACATATCAGATCAAGACCAACGCTTATTCCTTCGGATGCAGTTTTGCCGAGGTGGAGGTGGATATACCCCTGTGCAAGGTGAAGCTTCTGAACCTCATCAATGTCCACGACTGCGGAAGCCTCATCAATCCCCAATTGGCGGAGGCGCAGGTACACGGCGGTATGTCCATGGCCATTGGCTACGGCCTGTCCGAGGAGCTGAAGTTCGATCCCAAAACAGGAAAGCCCCTGAACAACAACCTGTTGGACTATAAGCTCTCCACCACCCTGGACCATCCCCATCTGGAGGCACAGTTTGCGGAAAATCCCGAGCCTACCGCTCCCTTTGGGACAAAGGCTCTGGGCGAGCCGCCGGCCTGTTCCGGCGCGCCGGCCATCCGCAATGCCATTTTGCAGGCCACCGGTGTGGCACTGAACCGGTGTCCCATGACTCCCCATGTCCTCTTTGACGCCTTCAAAGAGGCGGGACTTGTGTAAAGGAGGCTGTCACCATGTATGATATGGCAGGATTTTATGAAGCCACTTCTGTGGCTGACGCCGTAGCTCTGCGGATAGCCCATCCGGAAGCCCAGATCATTGCCGGCGGTACGGATGTGCTGGTGCAGATGCGGGAGGGAAAACGGGCAGGAAAGTCCCTGATCTCCATCCATGAGCTGGCAGAGATCCGGGGGGTGACCATGGAAGCCGACGGCACACTCCGTATCGGCTCTCTGACCACCTTTACCAAGCTGACCAACGACCCGCTGATTCAGAAGTATATCAATGTTCTCGGTGAGGCCGTGGATACGGTCGGCGGACCCCAGATCCGCAATGCCGGTACCATCGGTGGCAACACCTGCAACGGCGTGACCTCTGCGGATTCCGCTTCCACCCTCTTTGCGTGGGACGCGCTGGTGGAGCTCACCGGGCAAAATGGCAAGCGGGTCATCCCCATCGGGGAGTTTTACATCAAGGCCGGTACGGTGGATCTGAAGCCCGATGAGATCCAGACCGCCATCCTCATTCCCAGAGCGTCCTATGACGGCTATATGGGACACTACATTAAATATGCCATGCGGGAGGCCATGGATATTGCCACCCTTGGCTGTTCGGTCAATGTGAAGCTGTCGGCGGACAGGAAAACCATCGAGGATGTCCGTATCGCCTACGGCGTGGCAGGCCCTGTGCCCATGCGGGCAAAGACCGCGGAGGACGCTGTCCGGGGACTTCCTGTCAGCCGGGACACGGTGGAGCGTTTCGGGCAGTCTGTTCTGCAGGACATCTCTCCCCGGGATTCCTGGCGGGCGTCCAAGGCTTTCCGTCAGCATATCGCCGTGGAGCTGGCAAAGCGTTGCCTGATGCGTGCGATTGCCCTTGCAGGAGGTGTGGTATAATGGCACAGTTCAAGGAAATTCACTGTACGATCAACGGCCGGGAGGTCTGCGCTGTGGTGGATGTCCGCGCCAGTCTGACGGATTTTCTCCGCAACGATTTCTCCCTGACCTCTGTGAAAAAAGGCTGTGAAGTGGGTGAGTGCGGAGCGTGCAATGTCATCATTGACGGCGTGTGCTACAACTCCTGCCTGTATCTGGCGGCATGGGCAGACGGCAAGGAAATTCGTACCTTAGAGGGGCTTCTGG
>JAZSAW010000140.1:0-4183 GCA_045602105.1 Candidatus Avilachnospira sp. | reverse complement strand
TCGATCGATGAAGACTGCGCCATGTTCTAAGGGAGGGTTTGATGATGAATACGACATTAGCAAAGCGGAAGAAAAAATACCGCGTCAATGAGATCAAGCCCGGCACCAATGCGGTCATCTCTCTGTTCATGACCATCATTGCCCTTTGTGTTCTGATTCCCATCCTGCTGGTCATCAGCATCTCCTTTACCTCCCAGGAAGGTATCAACCTCAACGGCTACACCCTGATTCCTTCAGACTTCTCCTTGGAGGCCTATAAGTCTCTGCTTGATACCGGCTCCAGTCTGGCTCGCAGTTACATGATGACCATCTTCTACTCCTTCGCGGGTACTGCCCTCAGCCTGTTCGTTATGTCCATGTTCGCCTATGTTCTGGCTCAGAAGAACTTTAAGGCCCGTCGCTTCTTCGCCTTTATGGCGTACTTCACCACTCTGTTCGGTGCCGGTCTGGTGCCCACCTATGTGATCAACACCCGATTGCTCCATCTGAACGATACCATCTGGATCTTCCTGCTGCCCGGTCTGGTCAATGCCTTTAACGTCATTATCCTCCGGACATTTATGCAGACTACCATCCCTGACTCCCTCTTTGAGGCCGCCAAGCTGGATGGCGCCAACGACTGGACGGTATATTGCAGAATCGTTATGCCCCTGTCCAAAGCCGGTTTGGCTACGATTGGCCTGACGACTCTGGTGGTCAAGTGGAATGACTGGTTCACCGGTCTGCTGTATATCAGCGCCAAACCCAATCTGGTCCCCATTATGACCTACCTGCAGAAGATCCAGAAGACTCTGGACTTCCTGAAAAAGAACGCAGATGTGGCTGCTACACCGGACGGTATGGAGCTCCTCAAGAACATCCCCAACGAGAGTGTCCGTATGGCAATCACCATTCTGGCTGTTCTGCCTCTGCTGGTCGCCTACCCCTTCTTCCAGAAGTACTTCGTCAAGGGTATGACCGTCGGCAGTGTCAAGGGCTAAGCCCAATAATCAAGTCCCCTCTTACAACAAAATCCCCCTCCATACCGGAGGGGGATTTTTGACACTCTGGCAGAGGGGAAAATGAACTATGCATAATGCACAATTGTGGTGTCCCTGCGGGACAATGGAATCAGCGGGCGACCAATGGTCGCCCCTACTGATTCTATGGATAAATTTCGTAGGGGCGATCATCAATCGCCCGCCGGGATGCACTGTGAAATATAAAGACTCTTGGTGTGATTAGCACGGGCGCTTCTGTACTGCACTGCTGGCAGATATTGATGCAGGACTTCTCCGGGACTTCGGAGGAGGGGATTGTCAAGGGGAGGGCGTCTTTGTGCAAAGCCCTCCCCTTGACTGCATCTTTTGCATACTTTTCTGTGCAATCAGAAAAGTATGAGAAACAGAAGTCAAACTCTGTTTTGACAGTTGGCGGGTTCTTTGACACTCTGGAAATGCGCCTCCGTATATGGAGGGGCATTTTTTTGCTTTTTTCGTCTCAATAAGGGCAATGAACGAGACCCGTAGGGGAGAGCTGTTTTTGATTGAAAATCATTGCAGTCTGCCACGGTGGCAATAACAATATGTTGTAGTTTTGATACAACTAGATACCAAAATGTTACCATTTTTTAACAAATAAGGGGCAACCATAGAAAAACTGTCAGTTTTTGTTAAAAACCACTAAAAAAGCACTTGAAAATTAGTAATAACCCACAATTGAAATATAGTTATGGTAACTGGTAAACTTATCATGAATATGTGTGAATATTCAGCATTTACCTAAGGAGGAGAATCTTATGCAACTGCCCAAGACAAGAGCCCGAGCAGGCAAGCGAATCCTTGCGTTGACCCTGGTCATCTGCATGGTCATGAGCTTGTTTGTCGGCAGTGTCAGCGCAGTGAAGGACGATGTGTCCGGTCACTGGGCTGAGAAGCAGATCAGGACCTGGGTCGCACAAGGTCTGGTCAACGGTTATTCTGACGGCACCGTCCGTCCGGATGCCGCCATCACGCGCGGTGAATTCTGCGCCATCGTGAACCGTGTTTTCGGTTTCCGTGAGGAAGCTGAAATCGCGTACACCGATGTACCTGAGTCCCACTGGGCTTACGAACAGGTCGCCATTGCTACCAAGGTCGGTTATATGACCGGTCTGGGCAATGGCATGTTTGGACCTGACAAGCCCATTACCCGTCAGGAGATGGCTGTGGTCATCGCCCGACTGCTGGAGCGCAGTGCGGTCGCCGGCAACGGTGGCTACACTGACGCAGCCGACATGGCATCCTGGGCCAAGGGCGCAATTGCTGCGCTGGCCGAGGATGGCACCATGAACGGCTATCCCGACGGCACTTTCCGTCCCGAGAAGAATGTCACCCGTGCTGAAGGCATCGTTGCCCTGAGCAAGGTGGCTGGCATTGAAGTGGACGAAGGCGTGCTGGACGAGGAAGAGGAAGAAGAGGATGATCACACCGGTACCGGCAGCGGTATGGGTGGTAACGGCACCGGCAGTGGCTCCGGTAGCGGTACTGGATCCGGCGGTAACTCCGGCATCGTTCCCGGCCCCGGCACCGGCGGTGGTTCCGGCAGTGGCTCCGGCAGCGGTAGCACCACTCCCGACGTTCCTTCTGTTCCTGAACAGCCTGAGAAGCCTGAAGATCCTGAAGTGCCCGAACAGCCCGCAGAAAAAGAGGACGAGCTGTATTCCGACAAGACTCCTTACGGCAAGTTCCTGACTTATAACGGCAAGGCTGAAGCTCAGATTCTTCTGCCCAAGGATGCCAGCGAGTATGAAAAGCTGGCTGCACAGGAAATGCAGGACAATCTGGAGCTGGTCACCGGCGCAAAGCTCCCCATCAACACCGGCTATTTCTCCGGTGAGTTCAATGTGGAACTGGCCAACGATCTGGTGGCCGTTGATGAGAAGGGCTACTACCCTGTGACCATCAATGTCAAGAACTTCACCAGCAAGGATAAGGTGGTAAGCTTTACCCAGCCCAATGCCGAAGCAGGTATGCCTGAGCTGATCGTTCAGGGCGACAAGGATCTGGCGGAAGGTCAGGTCAATGTCCCCGTGGGCAGCACTGTCCATGTCAACGCTCTGGTCAAGGTGGAAGACCCCAAGGCCTTCGGTGAATACACCGCTGAGATCGTCGCAAATTGCGACGGCGAAGTGGTGGAGACTCTGGAGCTTCAGGTCCGTGCTGCCGGCAGCTATTTTGACGTCGGCGATTTTGAGACCTCTGTGGGTAGCTGGACCGGCGGTCAGCGGAACACTGCATTCCGCATGGCAGGTGAAGCAGCCTTCCAGACTACCGGCAATCCCGCCTACGGCGAAAAGCTGGAGCTGAACAGCGGTTCTTTGTATATGCTGAGCTTCTGGGTCATGAAGACTGTGAAGTCCGACTTTAAGGTCCGTGTCCGGGACTATGATGCCGATGGCAATGCCATCGATCCTGCCATGTCCTTGTACAGCACCTTCTCTGCCAACGGCCGTTGGACCTACTATGAATATCGCTTCATTGCCAACACTGGCGATGCAGAGGACTATGCTTACTCCATGCTGGACTTTATCGGCGAGGGAGAGCTGTGGCTGGACAACATCAGCTTGGTCTACTGCGGTGAGGCTACCAACACCATTCCCGCCACGACCGGCGAATTTACCAAGGGCGTGAGAAAGTCTGTCAAGTCCTATACGTTCCCTGCCACCAGTGCTGAAAGTCTTCTGAACAGCCTGCTGGACAGCGGTATTCTGGAATATGACGATATCCCCGGCTGGTACTGCTACGCGCAGACCCATCTGACTGAGGACAGCTATGTGGGCGAATACGCCTGTGATTTCTACTGCGGTATGCCCACCTGGCACGTGCTTCTGACTGTCCGTAACCCCATTGCCGATGATCTCGGAACTTACACCCTGAGTTTCTGGGCAAAGGGCCCTGGCGACGGCGCATCCTACGGCGAAGTCAGAGTCAAGCACTCCTATATCAATGAAGCGGATACCTACTCTGAGATCCTTCGCTTCTATCCCGGTCAGGAATGGGAACGCTTTGAGCTGACCTTTACCCCTGAGGAAAGAGGCTCTGCGTATGACCGCTCCCAGTTCCAGTTCATCTCTCACGGTATGGCCAGAGCGGACGATCCTGCCACCGAGGCAGATGAATCCCTGATCAGAGAAGCGATTACTCTGGATCATATTACCTGCTAC
>JAZSAW010000139.1:0-11833 GCA_045602105.1 Candidatus Avilachnospira sp. | reverse complement strand
ATTTTGATGAAGATGAAAAAGAAAGTATTGAAGCACGTATACATATTGATTCGTCAAATATTTTCGAGGGATTAAAGAGCTTAGCAATTGAGTCGCAAAAAGCTGTTTCTCAAGTCCCTGCGATGATTTCGTGAACTGATGTGCTTTTCTTTTTAATTATTGAAAAACTTATAAATCACCAGAAGCATGGAAAGGAGGTAATATGAATGGCCAAAAGCATACCTGCAATAGTAACTCCTGAGGTATTACGATGGGCACGTAATCTCGACAAAATTTCTGTTGAGGAAATCGCTCTAAAACTAAAAGTTGATGTTACCAAGATAGAAGCGTGGGAAAACGGAAGCGAATTTCCCACTTTGCCGCAAGCTAAAAGTCTTGCAAAACAGTATCGTGTTCCGTTTGCTTTTTTTTACCTTCCCGATACTCCTCAAAAAATCAAGAGATTGGATAAGGTGGATTATAGAACTTTTGGCAACTGGGGAATTCAAGAAATGTCTCGTGAACTAAGATGGTTTCTCAGGAACATTGAAGAACGTCGAGATACGATGGTAGAATTATATCAAGAAGCTGAACTTGAGCCAATACCATTCACATTGAATTTACCTGTAGACAGCACAGAAGAAATGCTTGCAATACAACTTCGCAATATCTTATCGCTAAGTGACGATGTGCAAATTAAATTCAGAAAACCGGAAGTAGCTTTATCGCATTGCATTGCCAAACTTGAAGAGCAGGACTTCCTTGTATTCCAAGCTGCTAAAATTCATCCCGACGAAATGCGTGGCTTATCTGTAGAATACGATACATTCCCGATCATTGCTTTGAATCGAAAAGATGAGCCAAGCGCAAGATTGTTCACCTTGTTGCATGAATTGGTTCATATCGTTACAAGAACATCAGGGATTTGTAATGATATGAGTCAAGACAAATCCCATATTGGTCAAATGGAACTGTTCTGCAATAAAATAGCAGGATTGGCTTTAGTGCCTACGGAACAATTAAAGCAGAGCAAACACACCCAGTCTATTCAGCGTTACGGGCTTGATGATACCTATATTTCTGCACTTGCAAGAGATTTTGCTGTCAGCCGTGAAGTAATCCTGCATAGGTTATGGGATATTGGGATTATTGAAAGAACGACATATTTTGAAACTTTGAATAGGTATTCCGAAGAGTATATTGCCTATAAAAACAGAAAGAAAGCAGATGGATTCTTACCACCTGCTTTGGATAAAGGAACCCAAGTAGGTAAGTTATATACAAAAGCTGTCATGTCGGCTTATCACGCCGACAAATTAAGTCCACGAGAAGCAAGCAATTATCTCTTGGGCTTACGTGTTAAGCACTTCGGAGCTATCGAAAGGTGGTGCTACTGATGGCTAAATATGTATTCGATAGCAATATTTTTATAAATCTTCAAAGACGTCAACCCATTGACATTTTCCCCTCGCTATGGAACAGAATAGGCGACTTGATGGATGAAGGAACTATTATTTCCAGCCAAGAAGTTTATGATGAAATAATGATTGGTGGGGATGATTTGGAGAAGTGGGCAAAAGCCCGAAAAGAATGCTTCTTGCCATCGAGTGTACCGGTACAACAGGAAGTTAGAACAATATTGTTATCTCATCGTGGATTGGTTGAGGGCGGAAGTAAAAAGAACTCGGCAGACCCGTTTGTGGTTGCCTTGGCAAAACAAGAACATTGTAAAGTTGTCACAGAGGAAGTTCGCACACGAAACGCAAAATCCCCAAAAATTCCGGATGTTTGTGATGCGTATCAGATTGAATGCATTGATTTTGTAAACTTCGCAAGAGAAGAAAAATTCGCATTTTAATCGACTCCATATCATTCATTCGTGGCAACAAAATGGCAACAAAAAATCAGATAGCCCATACTATCTGAATAATGAAAGTAATATAAATAATCCGAGCCAAATCCCATAAGCAAATCTGTTTAAGATTTATTTTTCAGGAGCGAGTGGGAATGAGCTTTTTGAAGAAGAGAGAACATCATAACGAAACTATATAATTAAGAGCCATTGGATTTCAAACAGAAATCCAATGGCTCTTTTCTTATTTGCGTGTCGGTTTCACATTGACATCAGGTGATATATCTTTTTCGATTGCTCCATTTGCTTTTTCAAATGCTTGAATGTTCTCTCTGATTAAAACAAGCACATGGCTGTTGACACTTCTGCCTTCATAATCCGCTACATAGGCAATCTTGTTTAACATTTCTTCTTCAATTCTGATTGAAACGCTCTTAATAGCCATATAATCTCTCCCAGATAAACATATTGTGTGTTTATTCTATTGAAAAATCATGCTATAATATGCAAAACGGATATACAGTATATCTATTATTTTAGGAGAGTTTATATGGCTCAAGCAATAACGAAAACAACCACCTGTTGCTTCTTTGGGCACAGAGAAATAGAAGAAACGGAAGATTTGAAAAAGAAATTATATCTTGCTGTTGAAAATCATATTTTGAATGAAGGCGTAGATACATTTCTTTTTGGCAGTAAAAGCCGTTTTAATCGTCTGTGTCATGAGGTAGTGACGATATTGAAAGAAAAATACCCGCACATAAAACGAATTTATGTGCGGGCTGAATTTCCGTATATCAGTGAAGATTATAAAGCCTACTTGCTGGAAAGCTATGAGGATACCTATTACCCGCAAGAGGCAGTGGAGGCTGGACGCGCAGTCTATGTGAAGCGAAATCACCATATGATAGACAAAAGCTGTTTTTGTATAGTTTATTATCAGGAAAATCGTTTGCCCCAAAACCGCAAAAGCGGAACGGAATTGGCTCTCCGCTACGCACGCAGGAAAAACAGGAAGATTATAATATTGCCGTAATCAGGGAACAAAAAATCTCTGCCTGAACAGGCAGAGATTTTTTGTTTTGTCCGAAATGATCTCGGGCGGGGAGTTGTCTTGTTTGTGATTGATCTTACTGCTTGCCGGGGCCGGCGGTGTCTGCGCCATCGCCCACAAGACCAAGCTCTTTGGCAGCGGTTTCCCGCATCTTGTACTTGAGAATCTTGCCGGCGGCGTTCATGGGGAAGCTGTCCACAAAGGAAATATATTTGGGGACTTTATGGCGAGCCATACTGGCTTTGATAAAGTCGGTCATTTCCTCGGCGGTCACCGCTTCCGGCTCTTTCAGGATAATACAGGCCATGATCTCCTCACCGTACTTCTTGTCCGGCACGCCAATGACCTGCACATCCCGGACGGCGGGGTGCGTATAGATGAATTCCTCGATCTCCTTGGGGTAGATATTTTCACCACCGCGGATGATCATATCCTTCAGTCTGCCGGTAATGCGATAGTTTCCGTCGGCATCACGGCAGGCCAGATCGCCGGAATGGAGCCAGCCTTCTTCATCCACCGTGTCACGGGTGGCCTGAGGCATTTTATAGTAGCCCTTCATGGTGTTGTAGCCCTTGGAGCAGAATTCGCCGTTGACACCGTCCGCCACTTCTTCTCCGGTCTCCGGATCAACGATCTTGCACCGCACATGAGGGAAGGCATAGCCCACAGTGTCGGTGCGGACTTCCAGAGAATCCGTCCATGCGGACATGGTAGAGCCGGGAGCGGATTCCGTCTGTCCGTAGACACTGACGATGCCCCGCATATTCATTTCATCGGGCTGTGCTGCACGGCGCATCAGCTCCGGCGGACAGCCTGCACCGGCCATAATGCCGGTACGCATATGGGAGAAATCGGTCTTTCGGTAATCCGGATGGTTGAACATGGCGATGAACATGGTGGGCACGCCGTTAAAGCAGGTGATCTTCTCCTGATTGATGCAGGCCAGAGACTGCTTTGCCGAGAAATAGGGCAGGGGACAGACTGTAGCGCCGTGAGTCAGGGAGGAGGTCATGGAAAGCACCATGCCGAAGCAGTGGAACATAGGCACCTGAATCATCATCCGGTCAGCGGTGGAAAGACCCATACGGTCACCGATGCACTTGCCGTTGTTGACCACATTGTAGTGGGTCAGCATAACGCCCTTGGGGAAGCCGGTAGTGCCGGAGGTGTACTGCATATTGCAGACATCATCAGGGCGGACAGCGGCGGCCATCTGGGCGATGGTCTCAGTACTGACCAGATGAGCACGACCCATAGCCTCGGGGAAGGTCAGACAACCGGGGAGACGGAAGCCCACTGTGATGATATTCCGCAGGAAGGGAAGTCTTTTGCAGTGGAGGCTTTCTCCGGGCTTTGCGGTATTCATCTCCGGGCAAAGCTCGGAAATAATGGCCTTGTAATTGGAATCCAAACAACTTTCGATCATCACCAGAGTATGGGTATCCGACTGGCGGAGAAGATACTCAGCTTCGTGAATCTTGTAGGCTGTGTTGACCGTGACCAGAACAGCGCCGATTTTTGTGGTGGACCAGAAGGCGATATACCACTCCGGCACATTGGTAGCCCAGACGGCTACCTTGCTTCCGGCCTTAACGCCAAGGGATACCAGTGTCCGGGCAAAGGTGTCCACATCATCCCGGAACTGGCTGTAGGTACGGGTGTAATCCAGAGTTGTGTACTTGAAGGCGTACTGGTCGGGGAATTCTTCCACCATGCGATCCAGCACCTGAGAGAAGGTCAGGTCGATGAGTTCGTCCTTTTTCCAGACATACTGACCGGTGCCGTCATGGTTAAAGTAGAGGCTCTTTTTCTTTCCCCGCGGATTGTCAAACCGGTTCATATAGTTGACAAAGTAGGGGAAGATGACCTCCATGTCCTGCAGATCCTCGATCCATTCCGGCTTCCACTCCAGAGAGATAAAGCCGTTATAGTTGACAGAGGACAGCGCCAGCATAAAATCGGCAATGGGGGCTGTGCCTTCACCGATCAGGTCGTATTCACCATTATCGTTGGAGTCCCGCAGATGGACATGGCGCACATAGTCACCTAAGTTTTTAATGGTGGTGTCGGCCTTTTCCTGAAAATCCCGGAAGGGATGATGGACGTCCCAGAGTACCGCCAGCTCATCGCAGGCAAACTCGTCCAACAGCTTCCGCAGACGGGCAGTGTCAGCATAAATGCCACTGGTCTTGATGAGGATGGTCACTTCTTTTGCCCGGGCGTCAGCCAGCAGGGCAGAGAGATTTTCTTTGACCAAGTCCTCATTTTCCGTCAGGGCAACGGCGGACACATAGGGGACCCGGGCGTTTCCGGCGACCTCCAAAAGGGTCTGCAGAAAGCGCACGCAGTCGGGATCGGAAGAGAGGTCGCAGGAGGTGTCAAAGCAGGGGATGGAGAGCTTTTTCTCTTTCAGCTCCCGGACGGTTGCGGCTGCCTGATACTTGTGGAAAGGACCGCTTCTGTCCAGCATGGGGTCAAACTTGGGCAGGTTGTAGACCTCGATACCGCCAAAACCCATATCCGTGGCCAGAGCCACCATTTCATCCCAGCTCAGTTCAGGCCAGCCACGGGTAGAAAAGGAGAGATTCATGCTTCTTCCTCCTCGTAAACGATTTTGTTCAGGGCACTGAGATAGGCGTTGATACCGGCACAGACGATGTCCGTGGAGATGCCCCGTCCGGAATAGAGTTTACCGCCACTGCGCAGACGCACGATGGTCTGACCCATGGCCTCACGGCCTTCTGTAACGGCCTGCAACTGGAAATCGTCCAGCTCATAGTGGCGGCCGGTGATGCTTTCAATGGCAAGGAACGCGGCATCGATCGGGCCGTCGCCAAGACATACGCCGTCAAGAATTTGTCCGTCTTTTTTCAGTCGCATATGGGCGGTGGAGGCGATGGTATTGCCGGAGTTGATGACAAAGGTCTCCAACTGATAGGTGGGGGGCACTTGCATGGCGGCGGAGGCCACGATGGCGTCCAGCTCCCGGATACCCACCTGCTCCTTCTTGGCGGCAATACGGCGGAAGGCTTCCACTACCTTGGGCTGATCTTCCTCAGAAAGGTCATAGCCAAGCTGAGCCACAGCCTTGAGAATGGAATCGGTCTCGTCATGGACGGTCAGATAGATTCCCTCGTCCTGACGGACGCCACTGTCAAAGGGGGAGGTCTTTTTTCGCTCTGTCTGACACATCCAGGTGATCTGATTCATAGAACGGCTCAGTTGCGCCACAGACACAGAAGAGCAGGCGTCCACAGCGTCAGATCTGGCAGCCAGAATTTTTGCCACATTGGCCAGAGAGGCTGTGCCCAGCGGGTAGGCGGCAGCTTTGATCTCTCCGGCGCCCTGTTCGGCTGCTGCCATGGCACAGGCATCCGCCAGAGAGAGGGCGTCACTGCAGCTGACGCCCAGACATACATCCCGCAACACGGGTATAGTCTCAAACAGACCGGCGATAAACCGGGAGAATTCTCCGGGGAGCATCGTGCCGGCGGAATCGCACACTGTCACCGTGGAAGCGCCCGCCTCCACAGCGGTAGTGATGACACTGCTGAGAAAAGCGCTGTCACTTCTGGTGGCGTCGTCTGCCACAAATTCCACATCGGGGCAAAGAGCCTTGCAGGCGGAAATGCTCTTGCCGATCTCCTCCAGCATAGCCTCCGGCTTTTTGTGCTGGACGTACTCCATCTGCACGGAGGATACAGGGGCAAAGACCTGCAGACGGGGATGTTTTGCGTCCTTCAGGGCGCTCCAGACAGCCTCGATGTTGTCCTGACACAGCTTCACCGGGACAGCGACGATACTGTTTTTCACCGCGGCAGCCACGGACTTGACCCGCAGGGCGTCCGTTCTGGATTCGCCAATGCCTTCCAGTTCGATGACAGAAGCACCCAAATTGTCCAGCAGTTTGGCCAGCTCGATCTTTTCCCGGAAGGAAAGACTGAAGCCTTTGGCAGTCTGCTTCATGGTCACATCGCTGATTTTGATCTGTCTCATGTGTATCACTCCTTAAAATAAAGAAATCCCTGAGGTCATAAGACCTCAGGGACGAAAAATTTCGCGGTACCACCCTGATTACCCCCTGCGGGGTCACTCGTCGGACTTCCAACAAAGTCCCAGCCCGTAACGGAGGCAGCCGGGCCCCATTACTGACCGTCCGAAACGGGTTCACAGAGCCGACTCAGGAAGCAGACCATTCTGTTCTCTGCACCGGTTCTCAGCGACCACCGGCTCTCTGAAGCATCCAAACAGAAAGGATTTTCCGTCAACGTCATTTACCTATAAAAGGATTTAACCACAATCACAGGCATTTGTCAAGAAAAAATCTTTCGATTTAATGAAAAAAAGTATTTGACATTTTGCCAGAAGTGTGGTAGATTGAGAAAGAAATCGAAAAAGGCTGTGACGAAGACGGCGTGGTTTTCCAACTTTCAGAGAGTCGGCGGCAGGTGAGAGCCGATAGTTTGATGCCAGAATGCCCATCACTTCCGAGCCGGTGAGCCGAGCAGAGATGCCAGGCTTTCCCGTTTGCCCGCGTTAAGGGATAGGACTTGCTGGAGTCTGAAGGGGTGGCGCAAGCCACAAATTGAGTGGTACCGCGGGTATTGTCTTACTCGTCTCAAGAAGAAATTCTTGAGGCGTTTTTTTATTTTCCGGAAAGGGCTGAGAATGATGAGCAACATGAATCCCACCAACCAACTGATGGATATTGCCGCGCGTATCCGGGATATGCGTGATATTCTGGGTTACAGCAGTCATAAGATGGCAGAGCTGACGGAGGTCTCCGAAGACAACTACCGGCAGTATGAGACCGGTACGGTAGATCTGCCCTTTACTTTCCTGCATAAGTGTGCCGCTGTCTTTGGGGTGGAGATCACCGTGCTTCTGGAGGGTCGCAGTGCAAAGCTCTCCGGCTATACGGTCCCCCGCAAGGGTAAGGGACCGGTCCCCGCCAGCGAGGATGGCATCACCATACAGGATATGGCGCCCATGTTCCGCCGGAAGCTGGCTACGCCCTATTGGGTCACCTATCAGTATTCCGAGGAACTGCAAAATAAGCCTATCCACACCGTCACCCATGCCGGTCAGGAATTCGATATGGTCATCAAGGGTACTATGCGTATCCGCGTAGGCGACCATGAGGAGATCCTCCGGGAGGGCGACAGTATCTTCTATAAATCCTCCACGCCTCACGGCATGATCGCCGTAGACGGTCAGGATTGCGTATTTCTGGCAGTCATCATGGCCAGCGATACCACGGACCAGAAGCTGTTCATCGGCTCGGGCAAAAAGAGTCAGGATGAAAAGCTCCTGTGCCACAAGTTCATCAAGGCCGAGGAGGATGAAAACGGCGCGCTGAAGAGCCTGTCCTTTGAGGACGCCGATACTTATAACTTCGCCTTTGATACGGTGGATGCCATTGCCCGCCGTGAGCCGGAGAAGCTGGCCATGCTCCATGTGGCGGACGATATGACCGAGCGCCGGTTTACCTTTAAGGATATTAAGGACGCCTCCTCCCAGAGCGCCAACTACTTCAAATCTCTGGGCATCAAACGGGGCGACCGGGTCATGCTGGTGCTGCAACGCCATTATCAGTTCTGGTTTGCCATTCTGGGTCTGCATAAACTGGGCGCTATTGCCATCCCCGCCACCAATCAGCTGGTGGAAAAGGACTTTGTCTACCGCTTCCAGGCAGCCGGCGTCAGTGCCATCGTCTGTACCGCCGATGGAGATACGGCGCATCAGGTGGAGCTGGCGGAAAAGACCAGCCAGATGAGCCTGACCAAGATTTTGGTGGGAGGTCAGGCAGAGGGCTGGCACGACTTCGATCAGGAATACGGCCTGTTCTCCCGCCGGTACGTCCGGGAGGCCGATGCCCCCTGTGGCAACGACCCCATGCTGATGCTCTTTACCTCCGGCACCACGGGTTATCCCAAAATGGCCATGCATAGCTATAAATACGCGCTGGGTCACTATGTTACCGCCAGATACTGGCATCTGGCAGAGCGCAACGGCCTGCACTTTACCATTTCCGAGACCGGCTGGGGCAAAGCCCTGTGGGGTAAGCTCTATGGTCAGTGGCTCTGCGAGGGTGCGGTGTTTACTTACGACTTCGACCGCTTCGATGCGGAGAAGATCCTGCCCATGTTTGCCAAATACAATATTACTACTTTCTGCGCACCGCCTACCATGTACCGTATGCTCATCAAGCAGGATCTGAGCGGTTACGATCTCAGCTCCATCCATCATGCCACCACCGCCGGTGAAGCCCTGAATCCCGAGGTGTTCTATCAGTTTGAGAAGGCCACCGGTCTGCGAATCGCAGAGGGCTTCGGTCAGACGGAGATGACCCTGGGTATCGCCAACCTGATGGGCGGTATGCTGAAGCCCGGCGCTATGGGCAAGCCTGTACCCGGCTATGGAATCGATCTGGTGGATGCCGACGGCAACCCTGTGGCAGACGGCATCAACGGCGAGATCGTCATCCGCACCGACCCCAATCCCACTTGTGGCGTGTTCCTTGGTTACTACCGCAACGAGGAGGCCACCAATGCCGTGTGGCACGATGGTATGTACCATACAGGCGATCTGGCATGGCGGGATGAGGACGGCTACTACTGGTATGTGGGTCGTGCCGACGATGTCATCAAGTCCTCCGGCTACCGGATCGGGCCCTTCGAGATCGAAAGCACCATTATGGAACTGCCCTATGTTCTGGAATGTGGCGTCTGTGCCGCGCCCGATGAGGTCCGCGGTCAGGTGGTCAAGGCCTGTATCGTTCTTGTGCCCGGCACAGAGGGAACAGAGGAGCTGAAGCGGGATATTCAGAACTACGTCAAGACCAGAACTGCTCCTTATAAATATCCCCGTATCGTGGAGTTCCGCACGGAACTGCCCAAGACCATCAGCGGTAAGATCATGAGAAATAAACTTTAACACAGTAACGATTTTAAGTGTTGACAAATTTGTAGAATAGTGGTATGATTCCTGTAATCAAAAGCAACGATGGAGAAAAGTTGCAGAAACATCTGCCCAAGAGAATTGGCGGTTGGTGCGAGCCATGGCAGAGCCTGCAGTTTGTCGCTCCGGAGCTGGGAGGAAGAAAGCCTTAGCCGTAGAACCTCCACGCGTCAGCTGCGTCAGTGCTTAGGGTGTGTTCGCACCCAATGAGGGGTATTTGCCGTGAGGCAAATGCAAGTTGAGTGGTACCGCGGGCTAAATCATGGCTCGTCTCAAGGAATCAATTCTTTGAGACGGGCTTTTTGCTTTTACCGGAGGTACAACATGGAACAGAACATTACCGGCATGACCTATAAGATCAGAGAGACCGCCGCCCGAATCCGGGAACTGCGGGAGATCACCGGTATTACCGCAGAGGAAATGGCCTCCCGCACTGGTTTGTCTGTGGAAGAATATCTCCAGTGCGAATCCGGCAATCAAAATCTCAGCATTGCCTTTTTATACCACTGCAGTCTTTCCTTTGGGGTAGATATGAGCGACCTGCTGGAAGGTCGAAGCCCCAAGCTTCGCTCCTATGCTCTGACCAGAAACGGCATGGGTCAGCGTATCGAGGAAGCCCATCATATGGTGGGCTACAATCTGGCGGCAGACTTCCGCAACCGTATCGCCCTGCCTCTGTATATGGAGCTGAGCTATCGCCCCGGTGCGGAATATGAAGATATTGAGCTGGTGACCCATGAGGGACAGGAGTGTGACATCGTTATTCGGGGTCATATGCGAATCCAGATTGGCGGTCATACGGAAGTTCTCCATGCCGGCGACTGCATCTACTATGACTCCTCCACGCCTCACGGCATGATCGCCGTTGACGGTGAGGACTGCGCCTTCTATGCCATCGTCCTGCGTAATCAGGCGGCAAGACCGGAAGAGCAGGCGCTTGCAGAGGCAAAGCCAGTCCGGCAGGCACGCCGGGAAGAGGCGGAAAGCCGAATCTATCGCGATTTTATCCTGCCCACCGAGACCGATGGAAAGCTTACGGCCATCCGGTTTCAGAACGAAGAAAAGTTCAACTTTGCCTTTGATGTGGTGGATGAGCTGGCAAAGCGCAAGCCTGAAAAACTGGCTATGCTCCATTTGAGCGAAGACGGCACGGAACGACGCTTCACCTTCAAGGACATGAAAAAGGAATCCGCCAGAGCCGCCAACTACTTCAAGGCGCTGGGTATCAAACGGGGCGACCGGGTCATGCTGGTGCTGAAACGGCATTATCAGTTCTGGTTCTCCATTCTGGGTCTGCATAAGCTGGGCGCTGTGGTCATTCCCGCCACCAATCAGTTGCAGGAGAAGGATTTCTCCTACCGCTTTACTGCCGGTAAGGTAAAGGCCATCGTCTGTACCGCTGATGGAGGCGTGGCTTCCGAGGTGGATGTGGCCGCAGCCAACTGCCCCGACCTGTCCCTGAAGATCATGGTAGGGGGAAATCGGGAAGGCTGGCATGACTTTAACGAAGAGTACACCATGTACAGCAGTAACTTCGCCAGAAGTGGGGATGCCCCCTGTGGAAGCGATCCCATGCTGATGTTCTTCACCTCCGGCACGTCCGGCTATCCCAAAATGGCCGCCCATAACTATAAATACCCCCTGGGGCATTTTATCACCGCCAAATACTGGCATCAGGTCAACCCCGACGGTCTGCACCTGACCATCTCCGATACAGGCTGGGCAAAGTCCCTGTGGGGCAAGCTCTATGGCCAGTGGCTGTGTGAGGCGGGCATTTTCGTCTATGACTTTGACCGCTTCGATGCCGAGAAGATTCTGCCCCTGTTCAAAAAATACAATATTACCACCTTCTGCGCACCGCCTACCATGTACCGTATGCTCATCAAGCAGGATCTGAGCCGGTTTGACCTCAGCTCCATCGAGCACGCGTCCATTGCCGGTGAAGCGCTGAATCCCGAGGTGTTCCGCCAGTTCCAGAAGGCAACGGG
>JAZSAW010000138.1:0-5468 GCA_045602105.1 Candidatus Avilachnospira sp. | reverse complement strand
TCAGCGGGATATTGCAAGGGTAATTTTGGAAACAGCGGATTATTTCGTTGCCCACTGACCGGTAGCCAGACAGTTGAGGTAGGCGTTGATAAAGCCGTCCAAATCGCCGTCCATGACCGCATTGATGTTCGTCATTTCATAGGCTGTACGGGTATCCTTGGCCAGAGTATAGGGCATGAAGACATAGCTTCTAATCTGGCTGCCCCATTCGATCTTCTGTTGGACGCCCTTAATATCGGAGATCTTTTCAAAGTGTTCACGCTCTTTGATCTCCATGAGCTTGGAACGGAGCATCCGCATACACTGCTCGCGGTTCTGGAACTGGTCACGCTGGGTCTGGCAGGACACCACGATGCCGGAAGGCTTGTGAATCAGTCGCACAGCGGAGGAGGTCTTGTTGATATGCTGACCGCCTGCGCCGGAGGAACGGAACACCTGCATTTCAATATCGTCGGGTTTGATCTCCACCTCTACATCATCGGTGATCTCCGGGATGACCTCCACAGCGGAGAAAGAGGTGTGGCGACGGCCTGCGGCGTCAAAGGGAGAGACGCGCACCAGACGGTGGACGCCACTTTCGCTTTTCAAAAAGCCGTAGGCGTTGGTGCCTTCGATCATAATGCTGGCAGATTTCAGACCGGCTTCGTCACCATCGATATAGTCGAGAATCTTATAGGTGAAGCCATGGCGTTCCGCCCAGCGGGTATACATCCGGTAGAGCATCTGGCACCAGTCCTGCGCCTCTGTACCGCCAGCACCGGCCTGAAAGCTCACCAGAGCGTTGTTGCTGTCATAATCGCCGGTAAGCAGGGTCTCCAGTCGGGCTTCTTCCATGCCGTTTTCCAAAACGCCGTAGCCGTCTTTCAGCTCGTCCAGCATGGACTCGTCATTTTCCTCAATGGCCATTTCGCAAATGGTCATCAGGTCATCCCACTGGGAGAGCATTTTCTCATATCGGCCGACTTTGGCTTCCAGCTGGCGGGAACGCTTCATGACCTGCTGGGAGACTTCCTGATTATCCCAGAAGCCCGGGGATTCGATCTGCGCCTGCAGACGCTCCATTTCCTCCCGGCAAGCTCCCAGATTCAGAGAATCGGACAGGCCGTCCAACTTGGGCTTCAGGTCGTTCAGTTTGACCTTATATTCATCAAATTCGATCATACTCATAGTAAAATACCACACTTTATTTTAGATGCCCACTTATTATACAGAAGAAACAGGTGAGTGTAAAGAGAAAATCGCTGTCATTACGGAAAAAACCGAAACTGCCTTGCGAATTGGGACAAAATGTTGTATGATAAAGCAAAATTTTCAAGGTGGTGAGGGCGTTGTCACGGTTTGTATTTTCCACGCGGGTCGCTTATCCCGATATTGATGAAGATCTGCGCCTGACCATGACCGGTGCGATACGGATGATGCAGGAGGCCGCCATTCTCCATTCCAGTCAGGCGGGCTATTCTGTGACCGATGCCCCAAGGACCGGTCTGGGCTGGATGCTGGTGAGCTGGCGGGTACGGATGACCGGTCAGGCTCACTGGAATGACGACCTGGATGTGACCACATGGCCGAGGACCATGGAAAAGCTCACCTCTGACCGATGCTTCCGCATAACCGATAGATCCGGCAGGGAAGTAGCAGTGGGAGAGAGCTGTTGGCTGATGGTCAGTGTGGATACGGGAAAGATGATTCGTATTCCACCTCAGGTGGTGGAGGCTTACGATCTGACCCCGGATACAGTATTTGATGAGCCTATGCCCCGGTTGGGCAATCAGGTGGGAGAGCTGACCTTTTCCTGTACGGCTCAGCGCCGGGATCTGGACACCAACCGTCATGTGAACAATCTGGTCTATCTGGATTATGCCAGACAGTCCCTGCCGGAAGACCTGGCAGATCAGGCGTTTTCTGAAGTGGCTGTGCGCTATCACCGGCAAATTCTATTGGGAGATCCTGTGCGGTGTTACTATTTGCCAGTGCCTCAGGGTCACTTAATTCAAATCTGCGGGAAAGACCCTCATCATATTCACGGAACAGTATTATTTACGCCGTAAAAAAACCTGAGAAGCTCGGCTTCTCAGGTTTTTTGTTCGGTTAAGTTCCTGCATCGAAGGACACGGGCTTTTCGGGATCCATCTGGGTGTTGGTCTCCAAATGCTCGATGGCTTCGGTCATCTGGGTCTCAAACTCGTCAAAGAGGTTAGAGCCGATAGCCGTCCGGATGGGCAGGACCTCAAAGCGGACATCCGCGCCTTCTCCGGCATCGAGGATATACAGGGGCTTATAGCTGGCATCGGTGATGGTGGTCTCGCCGGTGGCTCCGCTCTTGGTGAATTCCAGATTGAGCAGGACGCTCTCCATACTGAACTCCTTGTCCATATCGGAGAAGAAGTTGCCCAGAGAGTAGGCCACGAAGCAGGTCTTTTCCTCGCCGTCGTCGGTCTCCACATCCACATAGCCCATAGGTCCGACCACATGGCTGTGAGAGCCGAGAATCACATCAACGCCGTTTTCCAACATCAGGTCAGTGATGTCTTCCTGAGTCTCGCTGACGGGCAGTTCAAACTCACTGCCCCAATGGCACAGCGCCACGATCACATCGGGCTTCAGGGCCTTGGCATCATCGATACGGTCGAGGATCAGGGAGCTGTCGATCTTGGAGTAGCTGGAATTATAGTCCGTATACAACACGTCCACCAGATACTCATTGTTGGCAGGCAGGGTCATGCCGTCAACGCCCTTGGTGAAGCCGATAAAGGCAATCTTGATGCCGTTGACTTCCCGCATGATGGCGCCTGCGCCGGGAGTCTCGTCCGGGTCAGTCACATGCGTGCCCACATGGTCGATTCCCACGGCGTTCAGGAACTTGGCGGTATTGGCCAGACCGTTGATGCCGTTGGTGATGGAGTAGGTATTGGCAGTGAGCATGACATCAAAGCCGATCTCCTGCAGAGTAGTGGCCAGAGATTCCGGTGCGTTCCATGTGGGCTTTCCGCCATAGGGGGCAGAGCCGGTCATGTTCAGCTCCAGATTGCCGACAGTCAGGTCGGCACTCATGGTATAGGCGGAGATGGCAGAGAAACTATCGGCAAAATTGTAAGAAAGATCCGCCTGTTTTGCGTCCTCCAGCTGGGTATCATAAACCATGATGTCGCCTACGGCTGCCAGAGTGGCCTTACGGTCAGGCTCGGCGGCAGGCTGATCCACATCCTCTGCCACAGGGGGCGGAGTGATGATCTGATCCTGATCGGGCACTTCATTTCGGCCACCGGAGCAACCCTTAAAGATGAGTACGATGATCAAAATCAAAACCACGGCGGCGACTGCCAGAATGATCCGCTGCTGCATCTGATGCCTGCGCTTCATTTCCAGACGTTTCAGACGGCGGGCTTCCAGCAATTCCTCGTTGCGCTCAAATCCTTCGAAGTCTTGGTTGGACATTATAAACCCTCCTTTGTGGTTTAATCTAACTCATTATACTATATCCTGTAGAATTTCTCAACGGTTTTTTGCGAATTTCTGGAAGCAGTGGAAAATCATGGGCTTGGCGAAAGACCGGGAATATGATATAATGTGACGAAATGATCCGAAACATACAAAGGAGATCGGAATGAAAGAGAAAAAAGCCGTCCTTTGGGGCGTTATTTTACTGGTCGTGTTGCTGGTGTTTGCTGTTTTCTGGGGCATCACGGCACTTTTGGACAAGCTGTATCAGTACGGTCAGTCGGCCACCATCGGCTCTGACCCGGAGCAATCGGATGTTCAGCAACTTCCTCAAGAGGACGATCCCAGAGATCAGCTTCCCAAAAACAACTATGACCCTCATGGATTTTATGAGGAAAACGGAATTTTATTTTATGAATCTGACGGCGTGAAAGGTGTGCCGGGGGTAGACGTTTCCGCATACCAGACTGAGATAGACTGGCAGGCTGTCAAGGATGCCGGTGTGGAGTTTGCCATGATCCGGGTGGGCTATCGGGGGTATTCCACAGGAAAGCTGGATCTGGACGACTGCTTCCTCAGCCATATTCAGGGCGCACTGGATGCGGGACTGGACGTGGGCGTGTACTTCTTCTCTCAGGCACTTACTCCCGAGGAGGCAGAGGAAGAGGCCAATTATGTCCTGACCTGGATCGAGGGCTATGACATCACCTATCCTGTGGTCTTTGACTGGGAAGAAGTGGATACGGAAGCCCGCACCGATGAAATGAATATGCTCATGCTCACCTCCTGTGCCCAGCGATTCTGTCAGGTCATAGAGCAGGCAGGCTATGAGGCGGGCGTCTACTTTAATCAGGCTTACGGTTACCAACAGCTTAATCTGGTGAGCCTGAAAGATCATACGTTCTGGCTGGCGGAGTACAGCCAAGCACCTACGTTCTATTACGATTTTGAGCTGTGGCAGTACACCAACGAGGGAACAGTACCCGGCATTGACGGTCCGGTTGACCTGAATATCCGGTTTATCAAATAGAAAAAGCAGGAGAAAATCCCTGCTTTTTCTTCTGCTTGACGGCGTAGGGGCAATCGTGTATGCTAGTGACAGGAAAAAAGGAGGTACAGTCTATGTTACATACCTTTGAAACCACCATGGCACTGTTTGACCGTGGTCTTGGGGTCACGGGAATGACCTATCTGGACGTTTTGCTTCGCATCCTGTGTGCGCTTCTGGCGGGACTGATCGTTGGCTGGGAACGGGAGCGTGGCGGTCATCCTGCGGGACTTCGCACCAATATGCTGGTGTCTCTGGGCGCGTGTATCGTGATGATCACGGCTGAGAGTATCTGCAATCGCTACGTTGGCATTTCCAATATCGACCCTTCCCGTATGGGCGCGCAGGTCATCTGCGGTGTGGGCTTTCTGGGCGCAGGCACCATCATCCATAAAGGTGCGAATGTTCAGGGCCTGACCACGGCTGCCAGTATCTGGTCTGTGGCGTGTCTGGGTCTGGCGGCAGGAAACGGAGACTATTTTGTTGTGGCTGTGGGCGCGGTGCTCATTACCATTATCCTGTCTGTTCTGGAGAGAATGTCCAGAGGAATGTTTCAGAAGCAGGAGCTTACGGTCAGTCTGGGTTTTGAGACCTCCCGCCTCAGTGAGGCTATGCAGACCTTGAACGCTGTGGCAAAGAAATGTGATTTCTCTATCCGGGAGATTCAAATGGACGAAAAGCCCGGTGGGACGAGAGTGGGCGTGCAGGTGTGCTTCCACGGTGAGCGTGCTCGAGAAAACCTGAGTCATGCCATGACGTCCCTGTTGGCAGAGCCGGAGATCGGCAGTCTGGGCGTTCGGGAATTACAGGAGCAAAGATAACGAAAACCCCTGTATGGCTTTTGAACAGGTCCAGTAAAAACGGACAATAGACAAAATACCCCCTGATGTAGGAAAATGTAAGTGTACTACATCAGGGGGTATCGCTATGACAAAGAAGAAATACACACATATCAAATTTCTGGAGTCTGAAATTTTGGCAA
>JAZSAW010000137.1:0-7328 GCA_045602105.1 Candidatus Avilachnospira sp. | reverse complement strand
CACCGCCAAAGCCGGTACACTCGTGTCCCTTGAAGTGATTCAGGGAAATGATGATGTCGGCGTCCATGATCGCCCGTCCGATCTTGGCGGTCTTACACAGCACTCCACCTTCCACGGGTACTTCCACATCGTCTGTGCCCTTGAGTCCGTCGGCAATGAGAATCTGACAGCCGGTGGACATGGGGTTATAGCCGTTGAGATTGGCCGTATCCAGATGATCCAGCGCGTTTTTTCGAGAGCCGACATAGAGGGTATTGCAGTCGGTCAAAAAGGGGCGTCCGCCCAGCTCCCGCACATAATCCGCCACATAACGGGCATAATTGGGGCGCAAAAACGCCAGATTGCCCCACTCTCCGAAATGGAGCTTGATGGCCACGAACTTATCCTGAAAGTCGATCTTGTCCATACCGGCACGCTTCATCAGTGCCCGGAGCTTGGTCTCGTGGTTTGTGCCGTATTTCACCCGAAAATCGGTAAAATACACTTTGGCCTGTTTCATGGGTTGCCCTCCTTTGCCGTCTTTACATCCAGTATAACGGCTAAGGGCGCAACTGTCAAAAAAAAGATATAGCTATTCCCGCTTTCGTTTGTTATAATAGTGTAGAAGTCGTATGCAAGGAGAGGAAAATCATGGAATTTGCCGGATTTTTAGGAAATTCTCACCTGAAACGCCGTCTTTCCGCCTCTCTGGACTCCGGGCGCAGTTCCCACTGCTATGCCCTTTGCGGGCCTGCCGGCTCCGGCAAGCAAACCCTTGCCACCTTATTGGCTGCCTCCCTGCAATGCACCGGTCAAAGCCGACCCTGCGGACAATGTGCCCATTGCCGGAAGGTCATGGCGGGGATTCATCCCGATGTGCTCATCTGGGATGAGCCGGACAAAAAGGAAGTGCCTGTTGCCCTGATCCGCCGTTTGCAGACCGACGCTTTTCTACGCCCCAATGAAGGGCAACGAAAAATTTATATCCTGCCCAGAGCCCATGACCTGAACGACAGTTCCGGCAATGCTCTGTTGAAGCTCATTGAAGAACCGCCGTCCTATGCGGTGTTTCTGCTTCTGGCGGACAACCCCAACCGGCTGCTTCCCACCATCCGCAGCCGATGTGTGGAGCTTCGCCTTGAGCCTGTGCCCAAGGAAGATGCTCTGCCCTGGCTGTCCGCTCAGTTTCCCGAACAGAGCCCGGAAGCCCTGATGGGTGCTTACCGGCAAAGCGGTGGCTGGCTGGGTCAGGCAATGACCCTGCTTCAGGGGACGATCTACGCCCCCCAGACCTTAGCCTTTGCCCGGGCTTTTGCCCAAAAAGATACACTGGCGCTGACTGAGACCCTGTGCGCCATGGAAAAAACTTCCCGGGCTGATTTGCTGAGCTTACTTCACCAGTGGCGGTCACTGCTGACCGATGCCCTGATGGTACAGGCGGGTCTTACGGGCAGTCGGGAAGCCTCCGACATTGCCCACAACCGCACAGGTCGGGAGCTTTCCCACGCTGTGGAAATTCTGCAACAGGCGCAGGACGCCTGTAACGCCAACGCAGGCGTCGGCCACCTTTGTGGCTGGCTGGCGGTTACCCTGCGATAGACTTGATTTTTACTCCGCCCGGCGGAGATACCAGTTGACCAAGGAGAACCAACATGACAGATGAAACCTTTACCCCCGAACTGCCGGAAGAAGATCTCCCGGTCGTCCCGGAGGAGACCCTTCCCCCTCAGGCAGACACAGGCTCTGCCAATGAGACCGTGACCGTTGTGGACATCCAGTTCCGCTCCGGCAGTAAGGTCTATTTCTTCGACCCGGACGGTCTGACCCTCAAGGCCGGTGACCATGTGATCATGGACACTGCCCGGGGCAACGAATTCGGCTACTGCACCGGCGGAAACCATGAGGTTTCTGTGCGGGATGTGGTCGCCCCCCTGCGGAAGATTCTCCGCATCGCCACCCAGAAAGACGAACAGATTCACGAGGAAAACCTCCAGAAAGAGAAAAAGGCCTTTGAGGTCTGCCAGCAGAAGATTCAGTCCCATGGGCTGGATATGCAGTTGGTATCCGCCGAGTGTGCCTTTGACGGCAGTAAGATCATTTTCTTCTTTACCGCCGACGGACGGGTGGATTTACGGGAGCTGGTGAAAAATCTGGCCTCCGTGTTCCGTACCCGTATCGAACTGCGCCAGATCGGTGTCCGGGACAAGGCCAAAATGGTCGGCGGTCTGGGCATCTGTGGCCGACCCTTCTGCTGTAAGGAATTTCTGGACGATTTCCAGCCGGTCTCCATTAAAATGGCCAAGACCCAGAATCTCAGCCTGAATCCCACGAAAATTTCCGGCACCTGCGGACGGCTGATGTGCTGTCTGAAATATGAGCAGGAGGCCTATGAGGATCTGCTGAAGACCAGCCCCAAGGCGGAATCCTATGGGGATACGGTGGACGGTCGCGGTACGGTGGTGGACGTCAATCTCCTGCGCCAATCCGTCCGGGTACGGATGGAGGAGCATCCGGAGACCATCAACTGCTATAAGAACTGCGACATCTGTGTTCTGCGTAACGGCAAGGCCAAAAAGACCGATCCCCCCATTCCCAAGGATCTCGCCCCCATCTCCTCCAAGCCCCGGGCAACCCGCACAGGTTTCCTTTCTGCGGAAGACCCCATGCCGGAGATCCGCTTCAATGATCCTTCCGTGACCGAAACGCACCATGAGCCCGCTCCCCAGAAGGAGGAAAAGCCGGAGACAAGCCGAACTTCTGCTAACCGGCGGAGAAAAAAGAAGCCCGCCGGGCATAAACCTCAGGAAAATCAGCCTCAGGCAGAAGGTCAGAAAAAGCCCCGTCCCGCCAAGCCCCAGACGGAAAAAACTCCCCAGCCCAAGACCGAAGGACAAAGCCCGGAGCACACGCCCCGCAAGTCCCACTACCGGCGCAGAAGAAGACCCCATTCCGGTCCGAAACCGGAAGGCGGAGCACCCAAGACCGAAGGCTGATTCCCACCCGCAGACGCGAATGTGTCTGCGGGTGTTTTTTGTCCTCTCATGAAAAATGCAGGATTTTCCATGTTTCCTGCAAAATAGAATCTATTTTTCTGTTTTTTTGCAAGAATCCCCGCATTATATGAATAATTTATTGACTATTTTTTCATATTTTGCGTTTTTTCTATTGCAATCTGTCCACTATACAGGTATAATATGATCAGTTATTTTGTAAACGCATAAAGGAGGAAACACAATGAAAAAGAGAATTTTTGCGCTGGTCGCTCTGGTCCTGATGTTTGCCTGCGTGCTGACCGCCTGCAGTGGTGCAGCCGCCACCAAGATGACCATGGGTACCGGCGGTTCTGCCGGCACTTACTACGCCTTTGGCGGTGTTCTGGGTCAGTACATCAACGAGCAGACCGGTATTGCTGTCAATGTTGTTACCACGGACGGCTCCAAGGCCAACATTCTGGGCATCGACGCCGGCAACTATCAGCTGGCCACTGTCCAGTCCGACGTTATGGCCTACGCCTGGGAAGGCACTCGCTCCTTCGAGGAAGAGGGCGCTCTGGATTCCTTCCGCGTGGTCGGCGGTCTGTATGCTGAGGCTGGTCAGCTGGTCACCATGGATTCCGAGATCAAGTCCGTTGCCGATCTGGCCGGTAAGAAGGTCTCCATCGGCGCTGCCGGCTCTGGCGTGTACTTCAATGCCATCGACGTTCTGGAGGCCGCCGGTCTTTCCGAAGCCGACATCCAGCCCCAGTATCAGTCCTTCGCTGATTCTGCCGATGCCCTGAAGGACGGCAAGATCGACGCCGCCTTTATCGTCGCCGGTGCTCCCACTCCCGCCATTGAGGAGCTGTGCACCACCACCAGCGCATGGCTGGTGCCCATCGACGGTGAAGTCGCCGAAGCCCTGATGGCTTCCTGCCCCTTCTACACCACCTATGACATCCCCGCCGGCACTTACAACGGTCAGGATGAGGATGTGACCACCGTCACTGTCAAGGCCACCATGATCGTCAGCGCCGACGCTTCCGAAGATGACGTCTACGCCCTGACCAAGGCCATCTTCGAAGATCCCAGCGCCATTTCCCACGCCAAGTCCGCTGAGCTGAGCATCGAAAACGCCACCAGCGGTATGACTGCTCCTTTCCATGCCGGCGCTGCCAAGTACTTCGCCGAAAAGGGTGTCGAAGTCCAGTAAACCTGCCTTTCATCCCACCGGCTGCGACGAGCTTTCGCCGCAGCCGATTTCTTGATTTATGAAGGAGGTCTTTATGTCCCTGTTCCGTAAGAAAAAAGTTGACGACGTTCCCGAGCCCATGGATCTGGACGCCGTCATGAAAAAATTTGACCGGGAGTCCAACACCCGCATCTGGGAAGGCACTCCCAAGCTGGTCATTACCTGCATTTTGGCTCTGTTTTCCGTGTTCTGCCTGTACGTGACCCTGTTTGCCACCTGGCTGGATGAACTGCGACTGACTACCTTTATGGCCTTTATCGTGTTCATTGGCTATTTGGTATTCCCCATCAAAAAAGGCACGCAGAAAGTCAATCATTTGCCTTGGTATGACGTGATTCTGATGCTGTTGGGTACGGGCGCGTTCTTGTATTTTGCCTTTAACGCCAGCACCATCGTCGCCCGCTTCAACATCACCACGGTGGAAGTCATCGTCGGCATTGTGGGTATTCTGACTCTGGCCGAGCTGTGCCGCCGGAGCGTAGGCATCCCCATTCTGGTCGTTGCCGGCGTTCTGCTGGTCTACGCCCTCATCTGGGGCTCTACCAATCCCAGCGTCATGGCCCGGGTAACAGAGACCGTTCGGGTGCTGTTCTACTCCAAGGAAGGCGTTTTGTCCACGCCGGTCAACGTCTGCTCCAAGTACATTGTAGTCTTTATCATTTTCGGCGCGTTTCTGGAGCGTACCGGCATTGCTGACTTCTTTATCAACATTGCCAATGCTCTGGTGGGTCGGTTTTCCGGCGGTCCTGCCAAGGTCGCTGTGGTCGCCTCCGCCCTGGTGGGCATGGTCTCCGGCTCTTCCGTAGCCAACACCGTGGGCTCCGGCGCTGTGTCCATCCCCCTGATGAAAAAGACCGGCTACAAGCCCGAATTCGCCGCTGCTGCCGAGGCCTCTGCCTCCACCGGCGGTCAGATCATGCCCCCCATTATGGGCGCAGCCGCATTTTTGATGGCGGAGACTGTAGGCGTACCTTACAGCAACATCGTTGTCCGCGCCATTTTGCCCGCCATTTTGTACTTTGTAGGCGTGTTTATCACCGTCCATCTGGAAGCCAAAAAAGAAGGTCTCCGAGGTCTGACTAAGGAGGAGCTTCCTGCCCTGAAGCCTCTGCTGAAGCAGTTGTATCTCCTGCTTCCTCTGGTCATCCTGATCTATCTGGTGGGTACCAACACCCGCTCCATCGCCTATGCTGCCGCCATTGCCATTGTGGTCGCCATTGTGGTCAGTATGTTCAGCAAGGAGCACCGCATCACCCCCAAGCGTCTGCTGGAGGCTCTGGCTGCCGGCGGTCAGGGTATGATCACCGTGGCTGTTGCCTGCGGTGTGGCCGGTATCGTTGCCGGTGTCATCGGTGTTACGGGTCTTGCTTATATGCTCTTTAACGGCATTGTGGCCGTTGCCGGCAATCACCTGATCGTTGCCCTGTTCCTGACCATGATCTGCTGTATCGTTCTGGGCATGGGCGTGCCCACCACCGCCAACTACTGCATCATGGCCGCCACCTGTGCCCCCATTCTGGTCCGCATGGGCGTGCCGGATATTGCCGCTCACTTCTTCGTGTTCTACTTCGGCATCGTAGCCGACCTGACGCCTCCTGTGGCTCTGGCCGCCTATGCAGGCGCTGCCATTGCCCAGGCAAACCCCATAAAGACTGCTGTGACCGCTACCAAGCTTGCCATCGGAGCCTTCATCGTGCCCTATGTATTCGCGTTGAATCCGGCCATGCTGTTTATCGAAACCGGTGTGGGAGAGGTCATTTTGATCTGCATCACCTCTGTCGTCGGCATTGCCTCCATCTCCGCGGCACTGGAGGGCTATCTGCTGTCCCACATCCACTGGTCCATGCGAATCATCGCTGTGGCAGGCGGTCTGCTGCTGGTCTACCCCGGTATCGTCACCGACACCATCGGTCTTGCACTGGTGGCGGTGGTGGTCGTCAGCCAGATCATTGCCCGCAAAAAGAACAGCCCTCAGTTGGCATAAATACAACAAAGCCCGACAGACAGTGTCTGCCGGGCTTTGCATTGTTTTTTCTTAGGTGCAGATTTTCAGAATCCCGATCGCGAGACCGACCATGGCAACAGGAAGCAGTAAGATCATGCCACCTGCAAAAATCAGACATACGATCAACAGAGGCAGTGCAAGCACCATAAGCGATCCGGCAAGAATTTTTGCCACGCCCCAGGTAAGCCGGAATACCAGACCGATGCCCTTAATGAATAACCAGATAAAAAAGATGGTGGTGAGAAACTCAAACATTTTGACTCCCTCTCAATTAGATTGCAATTATTGGCGCGCAAAGCCAAGATACCTGGTCCCCTGAAAAGAGAGATTGCCTCTGTCTCCTTCCATAAGAAGACCATATTCCTGACCGCTGACGTGGAATTCTATTCGGTCTCCGCTTTCTACCTGAAACGTCACATAGTAGGAAGTGGATGTGTGATGATGATGGTGATCGCCAGCTCCGCCGTGGTGAGAAATATCGGTGCGTTTTGCGATCAATGTAGCCGGTACAGTCAGTCGTGGAGATTTATTGTTTTTGCTCCACTGGCTGATTCCCTTTATCAGGATGACAATGAACACACCAACGATCAGAACAAAAACAATGGTGAACATGATGCCAAAGACATTGAACATACCAAAACCCTGGTTAAATCCCATTCCAAATCCCATTTTTCTCCTCCTTATCTATCCAAAAGGGGTCTCACAGTACCGTGAGACCCCTTGCTCTGTGATCAGACAGGTACGGGATCCTCGTTTTCGGAGGAAGCCTCTACGGCGGGCTGTGCCGAAGAGGGTACTACAACGACCGGTGCAGTATCGGCAGCCATCTTGCCACCCAGCGCGCCCAGGATCAAGCTCTTGATGTCGATGCCCATACCGGCGCTGATGCCCTCGGTGACCTGGGTAGTACCGTTGACAATATCGGACAGGAGCTTGGCGCTGTTGCCTTCGCCGTACATGGTGATCTTATCCACCTTGCTCAGAGGCTCAGCAACATTCTTGGCGATCTCAGGCAGGGCAGCCATGATCATTTCGATGACGGCGGCTTCGCCGTACTTCTTCATGGCCTCTGCCTTCTTGTCGATACCTTCCGCTTCGGCCAGGGCCTTGGCACGGA
>JAZSAW010000136.1:0-7014 GCA_045602105.1 Candidatus Avilachnospira sp. | reverse complement strand
AGAAAGCTTTTTTCCTTTCAGTTGGGCGAACAGGCATCCAAACAGCTTGCCGACGTGGCAGAGACCTATCTGCTTACCCAATTGGAGCGCGGATTCTTTACATTGGATTTTTATAAATCCCTGCGAATTTAACACATAAGGAATACATTATGAGTGAATTGTACGAAAAATCCCTGCGGAAGCTGGAGCTCGACGCTGTACTGGAGCTTTTGGCTCAGGAGGCTTCCTCGGAGGAGGCGAGAGCCCGAAGCAGAGCACTGCGTCCGCTTACAGAGCCGGATGATATTCGCCGACTGCAGGAGCAGACTTCTGCTGCCGGCAGACTTTTGTCCCAGAAGGGCTCTCCGGGGTTAGGTGGCGCAAAGGACGTCAGCGAATCACTGGCCAGAGCTGATCGGGGAGGCTGTCTGTCGGCAGGAGAACTGCTGAAGATCGCCGGCGTTTTGCGCTGCGCCAGAATGGTCAAAAACTATGCCGAAACCGATGCTGTTTCCTCTGTTCTTGACCCGTATTTCCTTTCCCTGATGGGTAACAAGTATTTGGAGGAAAAAATCGATACCTCCATCTTATCCGAAGAGGAGATCGCAGATGCCGCCAGTACGGAACTGGCGGATATTCGTCGTCATATCCGTATTCAGAGTGCAAAGGTACGGGAGTCCCTGCAAAAGATCATTTCCTCTCCTACCTACGCCAAATATCTTCAGGAGCCCATCATTACCATGCGCTCAGACCGCTTTGTTGTACCGGTAAAAAGCGAGTATAAAAGTCTGGTGCCCGGTCTTGTCCACGATGTTTCTTCCTCCGGTAGTACCTTCTTCATTGAGCCTATGCAGGCGGTCAATGCCAATAATGCCATTCGTGAACTGCTGGCCAATGAGCGCAAGGAGATCGAGCGTATTCTGGCAGAGCTGTCGGCGGAATGTGCCGCCTATCAGGGCCATATCAATGAGAATTTCGAAATTTTGGTACAGCTGGACTGCATCTTTGCAAGAGCCAGACTGGCTCAGAAGATGAAGGCTGTGACCCCTGAGATCCGGACAGACGGAAAGCTACTGCTGAATAATGCCCGCCATCCTTTGATCGATCCCAAGCAGGTCGTGCCCATTTCCGCAAGATTGGGTGATGATTTCGACACCATGGTCATTACCGGACCCAATACCGGCGGTAAGACTGTTACCCTGAAAACCATAGGTCTTTTGACCCTTATGGCGCAGTGCGGTTTGCAGATCCCCGCCGATGAGGGTAGCTACATCAGTGTTTTTGAGAAGGTACTGGCAGATATTGGCGATGAGCAGTCCATTGAGCAGTCCTTGTCCACATTTTCCGCCCATATGCGGAATATCGTTGAGATCATTTCCCTGTGTGACGGCAGATCTCTTGTTCTATTTGATGAGCTCGGTGCGGGCACTGACCCTGCAGAGGGTGCAGCTCTTGCCATTTCCCTGATCGAATACTGCCGAGGTTGTGGCGCTCATGTGGCAGCCACGACCCATTATGCGGAACTGAAGCTCTTTGCCATGCGTACCGAGGGGGTCATCAACGCTTCCTGCGAGTTTGATGTGGAAACTCTGCGCCCAACTTACCGTCTGCTTATTGGTATCCCCGGTAAATCCAATGCTTTTGCCATTTCCCGAAAGCTGGGTCTGCCGGAATACATTCTGGAAAAAGCTGGAAACTTGGTCAATGAAAATGACGCCAATTTTGAAGATGTCCTCAGCCAGCTGGAGAAGCAGCGTCAGGCCATGGAGGCTGCCCGTGAGGAGGCAGAACGCCTGCGGATGCAGACGGAACAGAACAAGAAACAGGCAGATGCCTATTATCACGAGATGAAGCGGGAACGGGATAAGGCTGTGGCCAGAGCAAAGCAGGAGGCTCAGCATATTATTGAGGATGCCCGCAGGACAGCCAATGCCGTAGCTGACGAGCTGAAGCAAATGCGTAAGCAGATGAAGGATACGGCTGACGCACAGGGAATCAATCTCCGGCAGGCAGAGCTACGCAGAAGCCTCAACGAGGCAGAGGCCAAGCTGGCAGGGGAGCAGGAGAAGCCCAAGCGTCCCGCGCCCACAAGAGCCATACAGGTAGGCGATACAGTGGAACTGCTGAAGCTGGGCTCAAAGGCGTCCGTTCTGGCCATCAATAAGGATGGAACATATCAGTTGCAGGCAGGTATCATGAAGATCACCGCCAAACCGGATGAGGTGTATTTACTGGAAGAGCAGCGGACTAAGGTCACCAGAAAGCCTGAGGCTACCAAGCGTGAGCTTCGTTTGGAAAACGCCTGTCCGGAACTGGACATCCGTGGCATGGCGTCGGATGAAATGTTGGGTGTGCTGGGTATGTTTCTGGATAATGCCTATCTTTCCCATCTGCCATCTGTGCGAATCATCCATGGCAAGGGGACGGGAATCCTTCGTTCTGCTGTCCATCAGGAGCTAAGGACCTGCAAATATGTCAAAAAATACAGATTAGGCACTTATGGAGAGGGAGAAGACGGGGTAACCATCGTCGAATTTGCATAATTGCCATTGACTTTTTTATAATATTTGCTAGAATATGAGTACAACCGTCCAATAAGGAGCGTTATGACATGTTTATGCAGCAATCTATCGTGAAGTGTGAGTCCGGACTTTACAACCGACAGGCTACTTACTTCATTCAGAAAGCCAATGAGTTCAAATCCAGCATCTGGATCGAAGTGGAGGAGCGCCGGATCAACGCGAAGAGCCTGCTGGGCGTCCTTTCCATGGGTATCACCAAGGGAACGAGAATCAGCCTGATCGCCGAAGGCTCTGACGAAGAAGAGGCTGTCAATACCCTGACGGAAATGCTGGTCAAGGAAATTTTCTGATCAACACACATATCTAAACCGGAGGTGCTGCAAAGGAAACCGTTTGCAGCACTTTCTTTATTGGTAAGAGGATCTGTATGACATTTGCGGAATTAAAGGATAAGGCCAGGACACTGCCTATGGAGCCCGGTGTCTACCTGATGCAGGACAAGACCGGGACTGTCATCTATGTGGGCAAGGCAAAAAAACTGCGCAACCGGGTAAGCCAGTATTTTCTGGACTTGGCCGGTCATTCTCCCAAAACCAGAATGATGGTGTCGCAGATCAGCCATTTTGATGTGATCGTGGCAGCTTCGGAGTTTGAAGCCTTGGTACTGGAGTGTTCTCTCATCAAACGGCACATGCCCAAATACAATATCCTGCTGAAGGACGATAAAGGCTATCCCTATCTGCGAATCGATCTGCGGGAAGAATACCCGACCATGGAAATGGTCGGACGGGTCGTCAGGGACGGCGCAAGCTATTTTGGCCCTTACGGTGGTCGTTATGTGACACAAAAGCTGATGGATACCATCCGTCTGACCTTCCGACTTCCCGGCTGCAATAAGAAATTCCCCAGAGATCTGGGAAAAGACCGCCCCTGCTTAAATCACCATATGAACAACTGTGACGCCTGGTGTCAGCCGGGACATACTACCGAGGAATACCGGCAGGTCATGGAGCAGGTGGTACTGCTTCTGCAGGGGAAATATAAGGAAATTTCCCAACGGCTGCGCCATGAAATGGAACAGGCAGCGGAGGCTTTGGAATTTGAACAGGCGGCTTCCCTCCGGGATCGCCTGATGGCCATTGAAAATCTTGGCAACAAACAGTTGGTCACCGCTGGTACAATGGCGCATACCGACGTCATCGGCTATGTGGAAGGCGCAGGGAAGGCGTGCTTTACGGTCCTTCACTATGTTGATGGAAGTCTGCTGGATAAAGAACTGGAGATCGTACCTCTTGGCGAATCTGCGGAGGAGGCAGTGTCGGCACTGGTCAAGCAGTATTATCTCAGCAGAAACTGCGCCCCTAAAGAAGTTTTGTTGCCCTGTGTCATGGATGACGCAGAGCTGTTCTCCGATTTGCTTTTGGAAAAGCTCGGTAAACGGACACACTTCCGCACACCTCAGCGGGGTGACGGTGTGCGACTGGTGGAGCTGGCCAATAAAAATGCCAGAGAAGAGGTCGAGCGCCTGACCACACAGGAGGAAAGGTATACCGGAACGCTTATTCTTTTGCAGGAACTGCTTGGTCTGGACAAGCTTCCGGTAAGAATGGAATCCTTCGATATTTCCAATACCGCCGGTACGGATATTGTGGCCTCCATGGTGGTTTTCGTGCAGGGAAAGCCTCTTAAAAGAGATTATAAACGCTTCCAGATCAAAGATCTGGACGATCAGGATGATTACCGGTCTATGGCGCAGGTGGTGGCCAGACGGTTTACCCGATACCTGCAAAAGGACAAGGGTTTTGCCGAAGCGCCGGATATTCTGCTGATCGACGGTGGCATAGAACACGCCAAAATCGCCCAACGAGTATTGCAGGAGCTTGGCCTGTCCTTTCCTGTTTATGGCATGGTCAAGGATCACCGACACCGCACCAGAGCACTGGTAACTCCTCAGGGACAGGAGATCAGCATACAGGCACACCCTGCGGTCTTTGCGCTCATCGGACGTATTCAGGAGGAGACCCACCGCTTTGCCATTACCTATCATCGGAAACTGCGCAGTAAGCGGGTACAGGAATCCGTTCTGGATCATATCCCCGGAATCGGTCCTGCGCGCAAAGAAAAACTTTTGCACAAGTTCCGTTCTGTTTCTGCCATCAAGCAGGCAACGCCTGAGGCATTACAACAGGTCTTGCCTTCAAAACAGGCACAGGCGGTATATGACTATTTTCGGGAGGAAAAACCATGCGAGTGATCACCGGCTCGGCAAAGGGTATACGGCTGAAGACCCCCAACGGACAGAAGACCAGACCTACGGCGGATCGGGTAAAAGAAGCCGTTTTTTCCATGATTCAGTTTGATGTGCAGGGAAGTGTCTTTCTGGATCTTTTTGCCGGAACAGGGCAGATGGGTATTGAAGCCCTGAGCCGAGGGGCAAAAGAGGCAGTGTTTGTGGACAGCTGGAAGGATGCCTGTAATCTGGTCCGGGAGAATTTACGGCTGACAAAACTGTCTGATCAGGCGCAGGTCATCCAGTCTGACTATGTCAGTTATCTGAAAAATTGTCGCAGAAAGTTCGATATTGTATTTTTAGACCCCCCTTATGCAGAGATTTCTTTAGAAAATTCCTTAAAATGCATATCAGAAATTGACATTCTTTCCGACCGTGGTATAATAATCTGTGAGAGACCTTCCGAAAAGCAGTTGGAACTGGAATATTCCGGTCTGCAAAGAGGGAAGGATCACCGTTACGGAAAGACGTGGATCACGGTATTTCGGAAAGCAGAACAGCTATGAGTATTGCAGTTTATCCCGGTAGCTTTGACCCCATCACCAAGGGTCATCTCAATATTATTCAGCGTGCTGCCCGCACCTTTGACCGGCTGATCGTCTGCGTTATGGTCAATGGCGATAAAAATCCCATGTTCTCTCTGGATGAGCGTGTGGATATGATCCGGCGGGTCACAAAGGATATTCCTCAGGTGGAGGTCGATCATTCCGATTCTCTTCTGGCAGATTATGCCAGAAGCCGGGATGCCCATGTAGTCGTAAAGGGACTGCGGGCTGTCTCGGATTTTGAGCGGGAATTTCAGATGTCCATTATCAACCATAAGTTAAACCCCGGACTGGACACCATGTTCCTGACCGCTGAGCATCAGTTTATGTTTCTCAGCTCCAGCGCAGTCAAGGAGATGGGGCGCTACAATGTAGATTTGTCGGATTTTCTCCCGGAGGAGATCATTCCTGACTTTCTGTCAAAGATAAGGAAATAAAAGAAGGAGGATAAACTTCTATGGCCAATAACATCGAAGAAATCATCACATCCCTGTACGAAATGGTGCAGGACGCCTGGAGCCTGCCTCTGGGTGCCGAAAAGTGCGTTCTGGAGCGCGACAAGGTTCTGGATCTGCTGGACGAGATCAGCAACCAGCTTCCCGGCGAGCTGAAGCAGGCAAAGACCATCGTGGAATCCCGCAATGAGGTCATCACCAATGCCAAGCGCGAAGCGGAGACCATCCTCAAGCAGGCCGAACAGCGCGCCCAGCAGCTCATGTCCAAGGAAGAGGTCTATATCATGGCCGAAAATGAGGCCAATGAGATGATCAAGAACGCACAGGCCAAGATCAAGGAGCTCAAGCAGGTGACCAATGAGTATGTTGACGATGCTCTGCGCCGTACTGAGGAGTCTATCGCTGTTGCCCTCAACGAGATCAAGGCTTCCCGTTCCTCCTTCATGGCTCTGACCAATCCCCAGCCCAAGCAGCCCTCGCCCATTATCGAGGACATCTGATTTTCGTTGACAAACAACCACGTTTCGTGTATCATGTGAACAGTTAACACTGGGAAGAGGAGTAGTAGGTTTCGGCGCGTAGCAGAGAGAAAGCGGTTGGTGCAAGCTTTTTACGTTAAGAATCCGAAGTCGCCTTGGAGTGGCCGGCTGAACCCAAGTAAGCCGGACGGGTTTCTCCCGATACAGAGAAGACGAGTGCCCGCCTTGCGGGAATTCAGGTGGTACCACGGAGAAAGTCCGCCCTGAGCGTTTTGCTCAGGGCGTTTTTCATGTTAATTGAGGAGTGAAATTATGGCAAGAGAACTGCCCAAGGTCTATGACCCTAAGGTCGTAGAGGATGAGATTTATCAGATGTGGATGGATAACGGTTGCTTCCGCGCCGAGCCCGACCCGGCTAAGAAGCCCTTTTCCATCGTCATGCCCCCACCCAATGTCACCGGTCAGCTTCATATGGGTCACGCCCTGGATTCTACCTTGCAGGACATCCTGATTCGCTTCAAGCGGATGCAGGGATATTCTGCCCTGTGGCTTCCCGGCACTGACCATGCCGGTATCGCCACCCAGATCAAGGTGGAAGAAAACCTCCGGGTAGAGGAAGGTCTGACCCGGTATGATCTTGGCCGTGAGAAGTTCTTGGAGCGCGTCTGGGACTGGAAAAACAAATACGGTGACCGGATCGTCAAACAGCAGATGAAGCTTGGCGCATCCTGCGACTGGAGCAGA
>JAZSAW010000135.1:0-2147 GCA_045602105.1 Candidatus Avilachnospira sp. | reverse complement strand
GCGGCAAACGGCGGTCTGCTCACCGCACCCACCGATGAACCTATGGAAGAATCCATCGGCACCTACAGCTACGATTCCGCGCCCTATGACAGCCGTGTCTTCAACGGCTGGGGTAAGGCCGATCGGGATGCTGCCCTTGTTCTCGGACCCAATATCACTGACTGGCCCGAGCAGCATGAGCTGACCGACAATCTGCTGCTGCAGGTCGCCAGCGTCATTACCGATCCTGTTACCACCACCGACGAACTGATCCCCTCCGGTGAAACTTCTTCCTATCGCTCCAACCCCATCGGACTCAGCGAATTTGCCCTGAGCCGGAGAGAGCCGGAGTACGTGGCACGGAGCAAGGCTGTCCGGGACGGCGGTCTGACGGAGGAAGTGCTGGATGTGCTGAAAAAAGTGGACGGCAAAGCGGAAAACACCTCTGTTGGCTCTTGCATCTACGCCAACCGCCCCGGTGACGGCTCTGCCAGAGAGCAGGCAGCCTCCTGCCAGAAGGTCCTTGGTGGGTTTGCTAACGTCTGCCGGGAGTACGCCACCAAGCGTTACCGCTCCAACTGCATCAACTGGGGTCTTGTGCCCTTTACCCTGCCGGAGGGAGCGGACTTCCCGTGGGCTGTAGGCGATTACATCTACATCCCCGGCATCAAGTCCGGCATTGCTTCCGGTAAGGAAGAATTTGAAGCCAAGGTCATCACCAAGGACGGTGTTGAAACCCTGACCCTCCACTGCAAGGGTCTGACGGAACAGGAACGGCTGATTTTGCAGGAAGGCTGTCTGATGAACTACTACGCCGCCGGTTACGGCAGATAAGAGGAGAATATCCATGGAAAAAATCAAAATGACCACCCCTCTGGTGGAGATGGACGGAGATGAAATGACCCGCGTTCTGTGGGCCATGATCAAGGAAAAACTGATTTGCCCCTTTGTGGACTTAAAGACCGAATACTACGATCTGGGTCTGCTTCACCGCAACGCCACTCAGGATCAGGTGACGGTAGACGCCGCCAACGCCACCAAAAAGTACGGTGTGGCGGTCAAGTGCGCCACCATTACCCCCAACCGTCAGCGGATGGAGGAGTATCCGGAGCTGACCCAGATGTGGAAAAGCCCCAACGGCACCATTCGCTCCATTCTCGACGGCACGGTGTTCCGCGCGCCGATCCTCATGGACGCCATCAAGCCTGTGGTGAAAAACTGGGAATTGCCCATTACCATTGCCCGCCATGCCTACGGCGATGTGTATAAGGCAGTGGATCTCTACACCGACAAGCCCGGCACTTGCACATTGACCTTTACTTCTGATGACGGAGAAAGTCAACAGGTTCTGGTGCAGAAGGTGGATGGCGGTGCAGTCTGGCAGGGCGCGCACAACAAAGACAGCTCCATCCGCTCCTTTGCCCGCGCCTGCTTCCAGTACGCTGTGGACACCAAGCAGGATTTGTGGTTCTCCACCAAGGACACCATCTCCAAGGTCTATGACGGGCGCTTCAAGGAGATCTTTGAGGAAGAATTCCCTGCCTATGAAGCCAAATTCAAGGAGTTGGGAATCACCTATTTCTACACCCTCATTGACGACGCTGTGGCGCGGGTCATCCGCTCCAAGGGCGGTTTTATCTGGGCGTGCAAAAACTATGACGGCGACGTCATGAGCGACATGGTCTCTACCGCTTTCGGCTCTCTGGCCATGATGACCTCCGTTCTGGTCGCCCCTGACGGCACGACAGAATATGAGGCCGCCCACGGTACGGTCACCCGCCACTATTATAAATGGCAGGCGGGGGAAAAGACCTCCACCAATCCCATCGCCACCATCTACGCCTGGACCGGCGCTCTGCGTAAGCGGGGACAGCTGGATGGGCTGAAGGATCTGGAAGCCTTTGCCGACCGGCTGGAGAAGGCCTGTATGCAGACTCTGGCTGACGGCATTATGACCAAGGATCTGGTGGGTCTGGTCGAGCCGGGATTTACTGCCACGGCTGTGGATTCCGAGACCTTCCTGGACGAGATCGCCAAGCGGATATGATCATTAGGGTAACGGACATTTCTGCCCCGGAGCTGGATGTGTTTGCCCGCCTGACTCAGGCACAGCTCCGGAATCGCTTAGAGCCGGAAAAGGGCGTGTTTGTGGCGGAAAGCCCCAAGGT
>JAZSAW010000134.1:0-3371 GCA_045602105.1 Candidatus Avilachnospira sp. | reverse complement strand
GTCTGCTGGTACAATGAGCGTGCCGTGTTCAACGCTGCGCCGATGCTGTCTGTTACCGTCAACGGTGAGATCGGCGGTCAGGAGCTTGCTTTTGATGTCACGAGCTTTGTGTGCTGTAAAGGCCCTGTGACCTTTGACAGTCTCCGTGGCGGTGTGTTCTTTGACCGCCGTCTGGAGGACAAAAACTGGATGCTTCCAGGCTATGAGCCCGACAGCAAATGGCACGCTCCCATTCGTGTAGGCAGACCCCGGGGCAAGGCCAGACTCACGGAGGCAGAGCCTGTTGTGGTCACTCGGGAGATCACTCCTGTATCCGTTACCCCCGGCGAACTTGCGCCCTATCAGCCCCAGCGGAGGAACATCAAGCCGGGACAGGAGGAGCCTCCTGTCCGCACCGGTGGCTATATCTATGATTTTGGTGAAAACAACGCCGGTATCTTCCGGCTGAAGATCAATGGAAAGTCGGGTCAGAAAATCGATATTCAGTGCGCCGAGCGCCTGGATGCCCAGGGCAGAATGGACTATGTCAATATGTTCTATCATCCTGACGGCTATGTTCAGCGTGACATCTACATCTGCCGTGGTGATGCTGAGGGCGAAGTTTTTGAGCCCATGTTTACCTATCACGGCTTCCGGTATCTCTATGTTTCCGGCATTACCCCCGAGCAGGCGACGCCGGAACTGCTGACTTATCTGGTCATGTCCTCCGATCTGGAGAAGCGGGGCGATTTCCGGTGCTCCGATGAGATGGCAAACAAGATCTTTGATGCCGGCAGACGCAGTGACATTTCCAATTTCTACTATTTCCCCACAGACTGCCCCCATCGGGAGAAAAACGGCTGGACAGGTGATGCCGCCGCATCGGCAGAGCATATGATCCTGACCATCGGCGCAGAAAAGAGCTGGAAAGAATGGATGCGCAACATCCGCAAGGCCCAGACCGAAGAGGGTGGACTGCCCGGCGTCGTGCCTACGGACATCTTCTACTGGGGCAACGGCCCTGCGTGGGACAGAATCCTGTTTGAACTGCCCTATTATGCATGGATGTACCGTGGCGATCTGGAGATGACCCGGGAAAATGCCCATGCCATGCTCCGCTATCTGGAATATGTGAGCAAAAAGCGGGATGAAAAGGGAATCGTGGCCTTCGGTCTGGGTGATTGGGTACCTGTTTCCCGGCTAACTCATGACTATGAAGTCCCTCTGGGCTTTACGGACAGCGTGATGGTACTGGATATGTGCCGGAAGGGCGAAATACTTTTTAAGGCCATCGGTCTGAACCTGAACGCCGCTTATGCCCATGCTTTGGGTGAGGAAATGTATGAGGCTGTTCGCCGTACTTATCTGAATACGGAAGATATGACCGTGGAAAGCGGTTGTCAGTCTGCCCAGTCCATGGCCATCTATTATGACTTGTTCACGGCCGAGGAGAAGCCCAAGGCACTGGAACAGCTTATGGCCATTTTGAAGCGGGACAACTACAAGCTGACCTGTGGCTTCCTTGGTACAAGAGTCATTTTCCATGTTCTGGCGCAGAACGGCCAGTGCCAGTTGGCCTATGATATGATCACCGGTGAGGAGTATCCCTCCTACGGTCACTGGATCAAGATGGGCAAGACCACCCTTCCGGAGCATTTTCTGCCCTTTGAGGATGTGTATCCCGAATCCGAAAACCATCATTTCCTTGGTGATGTGCTCCATTGGTATATGCGCCACATTGGCGGTATCAACGTGGTCAATCACAAGGAAGTCTGTATCTGTCCTCATTTCCTGCCCAAACTGAATTTTGCCGAGGTAGAGCACTGCCTGCCTGACGGCAAGGTCAGTGTCCGCTGGAAGCGGGAAAATGGAAAGGTATCTCTGTTCGTGTCCCATCCGTCGGCAGTGACCTGTCAGGTCTGCGTTGATCCGGATGTGGAGGTCAGGGTAGAAGTACAATAAAATCAAAGCGGTGTTTCCCAATCGGGAAACACCGCTTTTTGCAATCAGGACGCATAAAACGCAAACGGTTACGCTATGTCAGTAAAAATAAAAATAAAAAAGGCAGAAAAGCGGGAAAAGTGCGATTGACAATGTATTTACCAAGGGATATAATTGGTTTGTAATCCACGAAACCGATTACATAAATTTTGGGAAAGCAGGGGATAGAATGTCGATCACAATTCAATGGCTGGGGCAGGCGGGTTTTCTGATTCGCATGTCAAACGGAAAGACCATCGGTATCGACCCCTATCTGGGCGATTCCTGTATGAGGCGTTTTGGGTTTCGAAGAATGACCCTTGCTCCCATGGATATTTCCCAGTTCCATGTGGACTATCTGTTTATCTCCCATCAGCATGCCGATCATCTGGATATCGACCTGTATGAATCCCTGCAGAGAAGAAACGATATCCAAATTTACGGCAATGCGCCCTGCGTGGATGTGCTGAAAAAATTCGATCTGGACAGCAGTCGTTTGCAGATCATGAACATCGGCGACCAGCTTGACTTTGACGGATTTTCCCTGCAGGTCATCCCCGCTGACCACGGGGACGGCTGCCCTGGTGCACTTGGTTTTCTGTTTGATTTTTCCGGTACATCGGTCTATTTTGCCGGTGATACGGCCTATAACCCTGAACTTCTGAAAGATGCCTGTCGGACACAGCCACAGATCGCCCTGCTTCCCATTAACGGAGCGTATGGGAACCTGAATTCCGAAGAAGCGGCGAAATTGGCTGTAGATATTGGCTGCAGGATGGTGATTCCCTGCCATTTCTGGATGTTTGTGGAGCATGGCTCTGATCCGCTGGAATTTTCCCGAAAAATGGAGGAACTGGCACCACAGGTGCAGACCAGATTTATGGGCGTGGGCGAAGAATTGGAGATCGGAAATTAACAACTATTTCAGTTACTGGAGTGAAAGCGATGGATCAAACAATGAAAGCATTTGTTGCTTTGTCGCCGGGCAAAGCCGAGTATCAGGATGTGCCTAAGTATGAAGCAGAAAAAAATATGGTGGTCATCAAGGTCAAAAAGGCCGGAATTTGTGCCACGGACTATGCCATCTATTCGGGTGATTGCAGTTTTGTCCGGGAGGGTACGATCCAATATCCGGTGAGATTTGGCCATGAGTGGTCGGGTGTTGTCGAGGCTGTGGGCAGTGAGGTCACCAAATTCAAACCCGGAGATAAGGTCATCTCCGACAGCGGGATTGCCTGCGGAGAGTGTGAGTTCTGCCGGAAAGGTGACTACATGGCCTGCCGGAGCAGAAAATGCGTTGGCACGATCAAAACATGGGACGGCGCTTTTGCCGAGTACATCCATATACCGGAATACCATTTGTACCGTGTGCCGGATAATGTGTCGCTGGAGGATGCCGCACTGGTCGAGCC
>JAZSAW010000133.1:0-4465 GCA_045602105.1 Candidatus Avilachnospira sp. | reverse complement strand
GACAAGTTTCAATTGAAACTTGTCCGTTTTCCATAACTTTTTCCAAGAAAAAAATTTCACAGGCGAAGCCTATATCACACGTCGTCAGGCGTATATCATAGATTTGCGTTGCAAATCTATATCACTGTGGGTTGGGTATATCCCTATGCCCAACCCACAAAAGGCGGGCTTTTTTGGCGGGCGAACTGCTTCGCCCGCTCACTTATCATTGCGTATTTTCATCACATCAGCGGGGAAAACATACGCAAAGCGGCGGCAATGAGCCGTTCCGCCAGACGGGTCTTGCGACATTTTCGCCATGTGATCTCCTCGCAGACCGGGAAGGTATCCCGGAAATCCTGAGCGATCTGCTCCACACAGGTGGCGTCAAAGAGATACACCGCGTTCTCATAATGCAGATACAGACTGCGGAAATCCAGATTGACCGTTCCCACCACCGCATAGCGGTCATCCACCAGAAATACCTTGGAATGGATAAAGCCGGGGGTATACTCATAGATCCGCACGCCGGCCTCGGTCAGCAGTTCATAGTGCGCCCGGGACACGGCATGGACATACCATTTATCCGGAATATGGGGTGTGATGATCCGCACATCCAGACCACCCTTGGCTGCCGTCAGCAGAGCCGCCATGATCTTATCGTCCAAAATCAGGTAGGGGGTCATAATATAGATGGAGCGCACTGCCCGCTGGAACATATTGAGTAAAATGCTCTCTGCCACATCCTCATGATCCAGAGGCGTATCGCAGAAAGGCTGGACAAAGCCGTCCCCACCGGCCAGACGGTAGGAATAGTCCGGACGGTAGGCAGAGAAATCCTCATTCTCTCCGGTTTGGCTGTCCCACATGGCCAGAAACATCACCGTCATGGCCCAGACGCCCTCGCCCTGCAGCAGGATACCGCTGTCCTTCCAGTGACCGAAGCGTTCCCGCCGGTTGATATACTCATCAGCCAGATTGACGCCACCGGTAAAGCCCACTTTTCCGTCAATGATCATCAGCTTGCGGTGGTTGCGATTATTGAGCCGACCGGACATCACCGGCAAGAAGGGATTGAACACCTTGACCCGGATGCCCAGCTCCTCCAGTTGTTTGTGATAATCGGAGGGCAGGGTGGTGATACAGCCAAAGTCGTCGTACATGACCCGGACATCCAGACCCTGCTCCGCTTTCTCCTTGAGAATATCCAGTATCCCCTGCCACATGACCCCGTTTCCAATGATGAAATACTCCAGAAAAATGTATTTTTCCGCTTTTTTCAGTTCCTCCAGCATCCGGGGATAGACCGCATCCCCAAGGGGAAAATATTCAGTATGGGTATTGTCGTAGACCGGGTAGCCTGTGACATGGTGGAGAAATCGGGAGTTGACCGCCGCCGGGTCGCTGAGATTTGCCAGAGCTTCCCAGGTGATGCGCTCCTGCCAGAGATTTTCCCGCACCAGATCCTGCGCCAGAAGCATCCTGCGCCGTACAGGGCCGGACAGTCGGCGTCCGCCAAAGGTCAGGTAAATGCAAATGCCCGCCACGGGAAACAGCAAGATCAGCAAGATCCACGCGATCTTATAAGAAGAATTGGTGCGGTCGTAGAGGATGTAGACCACAGTCAGTCCCGCCAGAATTGCCAAAAAAATATGCATCCACCGGCGATATTCCGCCATCCAGACCACCATGGAGATCATCAGTGCCACCTGCAACAAAATGGACAGGGACACAATGACCACCCGCTGAAACAGCAATTTGCCCAGCTTGTTCATCCACCGCACCTCCTTTGCCAAATCTTACCTGTATCATACCACAAATTTCCCCCGGTGAAAAGGTTTTCTACTAGAACAAATGGTTGAGAATAAAATTCCTGTGTGATATAATATCCCAAAATGCCAAATCTCCATCCATAAAGGAGCTCGCTATGCTGGATACCATTTCCATTAAAGGCGCAAAAGAAAACAACCTGAAAAATATCGATTTGGAGCTTCCCCGGGATAAACTGGTGGTCCTGACCGGTCTGTCCGGCTCCGGTAAGTCCTCTCTGGCCTTTGACACCATCTATGCCGAGGGACAGCGCCGGTATGTGGAGAGCCTCAGCTCCTACGCCAGAATGTTTCTGGGGCAGATGGATAAGCCCGATGTAGAGCAGATCGACGGACTTTCTCCTGCCATTTCCATCGACCAGAAGACCACCTGCAAAAATCCCCGCTCCACGGTGGGCACGGTCACGGAGATCTATGACTATCTGCGCCTGCTGTGGGCGCGGGTGGGCACACCCCACTGTCCCAAGTGCGGAAAAGAGATTCGCCGGCAGACGGTGGATCAGATCGTGGATCAGATACTGGCTCTGCCGGAGGGCACACGGTTTCAGCTTCTTGCGCCGGTGATCCGGGGCAAAAAGGGCGAGCACACCAAGGTGCTGGAGGATGCCCGCCGAGGCGGTTTTGTCCGTGTGCGGGTGGACGGTATCCTCTATGACCTGTCGGAAGAAATTTCTCTGGAGAAGAACAAAAAGCACCACATTGAAGTGATGGTGGACCGACTGGTACGCAAGGACGATATGGCGCGCCGACTGACGGATTCCATCGAGACCGCCTGCAAGCTTTCCGGAGGACTGGTTTTGCTCCACCAGATCGCCGACGATACCATGACCCTGTTCTCCCAGAACTACGCCTGCGACGACTGTGGCGTATCCATGCCGGAGTTGACCCCCCGGATGTTCTCCTTCAATAATCCCTATGGCGCGTGCCCGGTCTGTACGGGTCTGGGCGTGCAGTTGGTAGCGGACACGGATCTCATTATCCCCGACCGGACAAAATCTCTGGCAGAGGGCGCGATTCAGCTCTCCGGCTGGAGCAATCCCAAAACCGACAGCATCAGCCGGATGTACTATGAGGCTCTGGCGAAAAAATACGATTTCTCCCTGACTGATCCATGGAATGACCTGCCCCAGCAGGCGCAGGACGCCATATTGCACGGCACAGGCAAGGAGGCTCTGGAGCTGACCTACGAGCGGGGCAACGGTCATGGGGTGCTGAAACAGCCCTTTGAGGGTATTTTGCCCAATGTGGCACGGCGGTTTGCCGAGACCCAGTCCGACTGGGCAAAAAAAGAACTGGAAGAATGTATGGCCTCCCATCCCTGCCCCCACTGCCACGGTCAGCGCCTGTCCGACGTCAGCCGGGCGGTGACCGTAGGAGGCATGGGTCTGTGGGATTTCTGCTGTCTGAATGTAGACGAAGCGCTGGATTTTCTGGATAAGCTGGAGCTGACAGACACCCAGCAGGCCATCGCCCAGCAGATCCTGCGGGAGATCCGCGCCCGTCTGGGCTTTTTGCGTAATGTGGGTCTGCCCTACCTGACCCTGAGCCGTTCCGCCTCTACCCTGTCCGGCGGTGAAGCCCAGCGTATCCGTCTGGCTACCCAGATCGGCTCGTCCCTCATGGGCGTTCTGTATATTCTCGATGAGCCCTCCATTGGTCTGCATCAGCGGGACAACGACAAGCTCATCGCTACCCTGAAGCGTCTGCGGGATCTGGGCAACACCCTGCTGGTGGTGGAGCACGATGAGGACACCATGCGGGCTGCCGACCATATCGTGGACATCGGCCCGGGCGCAGGCGTCCATGGCGGTGAAGTGGTGGCCCAGGGCACACTGGAAGATATTATGGCACAGCCCCGAAGCATGACCGGTCAGTACCTGTCAGGGGCAAAGAAGATCCCCGTTCCCGCTTCCCGCCGGGTCGGAAACGGAAAGACCCTGCGGGTCTGCGGAGCAAGGGAAAACAACCTGCAAAATATTGACGTGGATATTCCGTTGGGGACGTTTACCTGCGTCACCGGCGTGTCCGGCAGCGGTAAATCCTCTCTGGTCAACGAGATTCTCTATAAGGCCTTAGCCTCCAAGCTCAACCGTGCCCGTCTGCGACCCGGTCTGGTAGACCGTCTGGAGGGACTGGAGCATCTGGACAAGGTGGTTGGCATCGACCAGAGCCCCATCGGGCGCACCCCCCGCTCCAACCCCGCCACCTATACGGGGCTGTTCGGGGACATCCGTGACCTGTTTGCCTCCACGGCAGAGGCCAAGGCCAGAGGCTATGGACCGGGGCGGTTCTCCTTCAATGTCAAGGGCGGTCGCTGTGAGGCCTGCTCCGGCGACGGTCTGGTGAAGATCGAAATGCACTTTTTGCCTGACGTCTATGTCCCCTGCGAGGTCTGGCAGGGCAAGCGGTACAACCGGGAGACTCTGGAGGTCACCTACAAGGGAAAAACCATTTCTGATGTGCTGGATATGACCGCCGATGAAGCCCTTGGCTTCTTTGAAAACCTGCCCAAGCTCCGCAACAAGGTGCAGACACTGGTGGATGTGGGTCTGGGCTATGTGAAGCTGGGGCAGAGCTCCACCACCCTCTCCGGCGGTGAAGCCCAGCGGGTAAAGCTGGCGACAGAGCTGAGCCGCAGAGCCACAGGGCGGACGTTC
>JAZSAW010000132.1:0-2440 GCA_045602105.1 Candidatus Avilachnospira sp. | reverse complement strand
TGCTCAAACTGATCCTTTACCGCCAACAGAGTCTCTACCAGACCGGCGCAATTGTCCACGCTCTGGCCGTTGGGCAGTGCCTCACCGGCACGGATGGCGTTGCGCCAGCGAATCTCCCAGCGGGATATACCGATCTTATCCGCCATGCGGTTGAGAACGCTTTCCAGCGCAAAGCAGGTTTGGGTCACGCCAAAGCCACGGAATGCGCCGGCAGGGGGATTGTTGGTATAGTACGCCCAGCCGTCACACTCAAAGTGGTCGTAATGATAAGGTCCGGCGGCATGGGTACAGGCCCGCTCCAGAACAGGTCCGCCCAGAGAAGCATACGCGCCGTTATCGGTGATGACCTCCACCGCCACGCCCTGAATCAGACCTTCCTCATTACAGCCCACGGAAATTTCAATATCCATAGGATGGCGTTTGGGGTGAATCAGCAGGCTTTCGGCACGGGTCAACTTGACCTTGACCGGTCTGCCGGTGAGCCATGCCACCAGCGCCGCATGGTGCTGGACGGTCACATCCTCTTTTCCGCCAAAACCGCCACCCACCAGCATATTCTGCACCCAGACCTGCTCATTGGGCACGCCAAGCATAGGGGCGGTCTCATGCTGGGTATCGTAGGCGCTCTGGTCAGCAGAGAGGATGGTCACATGACCATCTTCCATATAGGCTACGGCACATTCCGGCTCCAAAAAGGCGTGCTCCGTCCATGGGGTGTGGAATTTTTCCGTGATGACATGGGCGGACTTGGCGATGGCTTCCGCCGGGAAGCCCCGCTGGATATGCTTATGGGCCAGAAGATTGCCCTCGGGATGGACCAAAGGCGCGTCGGATGCCATGGCCTCATAGGGGTCGCGGACAAAGGGCAGGACTTCATACTCTACCTGCACCAGTTTTTTCGCCTCTGCCAGAATTTCCGGGGTCTCCGCCGCCACGATACAGATGGCATCACCCAGATAGTGGGTGATCTCACCTACCGCGATCAGGGCATCCCAGTCTTTTTTCAGGTGTCCCACCTTGATCTGCCCGGGTATATCCGCGGCAGTAAAGACACCCACAACACCGGGCAGTGCTTTCGCTTGCTCTGTATGGATGGCCAGCACCCGGGCTCTGGGGTGCGCGGAACGAACTGCGGAAGCGCAGATCATGCCCTCCATGTATACATCATCGGGATACTGACCGTAGCCCAAGACCTTTTCCCGCACATCGATACGCGCCACGGACTGTCCCAGTGTCCAGTCGTCCTTGGGAGGCGGGATCTCCCCCTTGCGTTTCAGCTCCGCCGCCAGAAGCATGGCGCGGATGATCTTCACATAGCCGGTACACCGGCAGATATTATTCTTGATGGCCAGAGCACAGTCCGCCTCTGTGGGGTCGGAGTTCTGATCCAGAAGCGCCTTGGTACAAAGGACCATGCCGGGGATGCAAAATCCGCACTGGACCGCTCCGGCTGCGCCGAATGCATAGGTATAAAGCTCCTGCTCAAAGGCAGAAAGTCCCTCTACCGTGAGCACGTGTTTGCCCTCCAGCTTATCGGTTTGCTGGACACAGGCTCGGACAGGCTTTCCGTCCAGCAGGATGGTGCAAGTGCCACAAGCACCTTCACTGCAACCGTCTTTCACAGAGGTCAGGCGCAATTCGTCCCGCAGGTATCGCAGGAGTTTTTGATTCTTGTCCACCGTCACCGGCGTGCCGTTTACAAAAAATGTAGCCACGCAAACCCCTCCTTTTTTCTATTTTACCATCTTTGCTCCCGGCCTGCAAGAAAACTCCGTTGGCCAAATGACGAAAATTCTAAATAATTTTTATGCAGGCTGACAAATCGTTAGGTGCGCTTTTTTTCGTTTCATTGGGATTCGTTCCGGCTTTTTACCATTTTCCACAGATAAAAACCGCGAAATTCTTTGGGTTTCATCAAAATTGTGAGTTTACAGCAGAAGAAAAATCGTATATAATAGGCACGATGAAAAAGTATGGATACTTTTTTGCCGTCAGGGAACATCCCGACGGAACACGAAGGAGGAAAAATCATGTCTGTTAAAGTTGCTATCAATGGTTTTGGTCGTATCGGCCGTCTGGCTTTCCGTCAGATGTTCGGCGCTGAGGGTTTTGAAGTCGTTGCCATCAACGATCTGACTTCCCCCAAGATGCTGGCTCACCTGCTGAAGTATGACTCCACTCAGGGCGCTTACGCTGCTCCTGTCGGCACTCATACTGCCGAAGCCGGCGAGGACAACACCGTTGTCGACGGCAAGAAGATCACCATCTATGCCAAGGCCAACGCTGCTGAGCTCCCCTGGGGCGAGCTGGGTGTTGACGTCGTGCTGGAGTGCACCGGCTTCTACACCTCCAAGGAAAAGGCTCAGGCTCACATCGACGCCGGCGCCAAGAAGGTCGTCATCTCTGCTCCCGCTGGCAACGACCTGCCCACCATCGTCTA
>JAZSAW010000131.1:0-9266 GCA_045602105.1 Candidatus Avilachnospira sp. | reverse complement strand
CTTGGCCTCGACTTCCTGACCCTCAGCCAGCACGTCCTCGGGCTTGCCGATACGGCGGTCAGCGATCTGGGAAATGTGGATCAGACCATCAACACCGGGAATGATCTCGGCGAAAGCGCCGAAGGTCATCAGCTTAACGACCTTAACGGTGGCAACATCGCCCACCTGATACTGAGCAGTGAACTGGGTCCAGGGGTTGGACTCGGCAGTCTTGTAGCCCAGGGAGATCTTCTTCTTTTCGGGATCGTAGGAGATGACAAAGACTTCGATCTCATCGCCGACCTTGACGACCTCAGCGGGATTCTTAATGCGATTCCAGGACAGTTCGGACACATGGACCATGCCGTCCACGCCACCGATGTCCACGAAAGCGCCGTAGGAAGTCAGGCTCTTGACGGTACCCATGTACTTCTTGCCCACTTCGATCTCGCTCCAAACCTTCTCCTGAGCAGCCTTACGCAGCTCGCTGGAAACAGCGCGGATAGAGCCGACCACTCTGCGACGGGCACGGTTGACCTCAGTGATCTTCATCTGAACGGTAGTCTTGACCAGAGCAGACAGATCGCCACCCTTGGGTACACCGGTCTGAGAGGCAGGGATAAACACACGGACACCCTTGACATTGGCAACGATACCGCCCTTGTTCTCTTCTGTGATAATGCCTTCAACAACAGCCTTGCTCTCAGCAGCGGCCTCGATCTCCTCCCAGAACTTACCGGCTTCCAGACGCTTCTTGGACAGACGGCAGGTGCCTTCGGAATCATTGACATGGACGACCATGACTTCGATCTCATCGCCGACCTTCAGCACTTCCTCAGCCTTGACAGTGGGATCGGAGCTGAAATCATCAACAGGGATATAACCTGCGTGCTTGGTACCCAGGTCCACCTGAATCTCGGTGGCGCCAATGGCAGTAACAATGCCCGTGACCTTATCTCCATTATTTAAAGTTTTGATAGACTGCTCAAGAAGTTCGGCAAAATTCTCCTCCATTGCAGCTTCAACCTTGATCTCTTCGCTCATATTGTTGTTGACCTCCTTTATTATCCACGCCGGGGTTGATGCACCCGCCGTGACACCGACAGAATTGGCATAAGTAAGACGCGATAAGTCCAGTTCATCAGCATCCTCGACCAGCGAAACATTGTCGCAGTATTGCCTGCATATCATGGCAAGACGCTTGGTGTTTGAGCTGTTCGTGTCACCGACTACGATCATCGCATCGCAAATCCTGGCTAGCTCGCCCGCTTCTTTCTGCCGCTTTTCTGTTGCTTCGCATATTGTATCAAATATTTCGTGATTTGTACACTCTTTTTTTATAATTTCTCTGCAGTTTTCCCATAATTTCTGCGTGCTGGTGGTCTGACAGACCAAAGTCACAGGGATTTTGGGGTGTTCTTCCGAGGATTTTATCCATTCCAGCAGTTCCTCCGGCGTCACAAAAACCAAAGGATGACTGCACCACCCGGCGATGGCACAAACTTCCGGATGGGAGCGCGTGCCGATGATGATGGGCTGACGACCCTGTTCTTCGGCTGCAGAAACCAATTTGTGGATTCGTTTGACAAAAGGACAGGTCGCATCCAATATCTCCACAGGCTGAGCCTGAAGCCTTTCATACACGCTACGGGAGATACCGTGGGAACGAATGACCACACAGCTTCCCTCCGGCGCCTCCTCCGGATCGGAGATCTCATGGACACCCTGTTGGGCAAAACGCCCCACTACGTGGCGGTTATGAATAATGGGACCCAAGGTCACTACCTGCTTGCCACAGGCAACAGCCTGCTCCACCAGAGAGACTGCTCGGTCTACCCCAAAGCAAAATCCGGCTGTTTTGGCTACGGTGATCTTCACTGCGCTTCTCCCATCTTATAGATTCTATCCATTAGCTCCCGGCTCGCCTGCAGAAGCTGTTCTTCCGTAGGCTTTTCTCCGCCGAAGTCCGGCTTGTACGGCTCACCGTAAATGCAGGTCACCGGACAGAAAGGTCGGCGATTTGTGGTGATGTAAACCGGTACGATAGGCTTGTCTGTCCGATTAGCCAGCAGAATCGCGCCACCCTTAGGATCGATGCGTTTACCCTCTTTTACCCGCGTACCCTCGGGAAAGATGAGCAGTGGCTGACCGTCACGCAGACAGCGAATTCCCTGCTTGACTGCATTGACATCCGCGCCTCCGCGATCCACGCCAAAGACGCCGATTTTTCTCAACGCCCAGCCTAGCACCGGAATGTCCATCAATTCTTTTTTTGCCATGATTCTGGGAATGAAGTCCTTTTTCATGGCAGCGACCACCCAAAAGGGGTCGGCCATACCGCAATGATTGGGGCAGAGCAGATAACTTCCCTCGCCGGGCAGATTTTCTCTGCCGATCACCCGCAGAATCGGATGATAAAAGAACAGAACGATGCGCACCAGTGTGCAAATAAATCTGCTTTTGAAACCTGTGATCATTTGCCCAGTTTCTCCTCAATAATTGCCTTCATGGCTGCAACACTCTCTTCCAGAGTGAAATCCGAAGTATCCAGAAGTACGGCGTCTTTCGCCTGCTTCAGAGGCGCGATCGGGCGTGTCATATCCCGATGATCCCGCTGGCGCATATCCTCCAGTACTTTCTGGAAGGTCACCTTCTCCCCTGCCTGCTCAAGATCAGCAAGACGGCGCTGGGCACGAACCTCGGCAGAAGCAGTAAGATAGATCTTCACATCGGCCTTGGGCAGCACCACTGTGCCAATATCCCGTCCATCCATGATCACATCAAACCGCTTTGCCAGATCCCGCTGGACATCCAGCAGATATTCACGCACCACCGGCAAGGCGGAGATCTTGGAGGCGCAGTCACTCATCTCCGGCGTCCGCAGATCATCTGTTACGTCAGATCCGTTGAGAAGCATCCGCTGAGAGCCGTCTTCATCGTAGGCAATATCCACATTGACTTCATCGATCAGCCGAGCTACACCGTCAGCATCCTTGGGGGAAATACCGCAAATGGTCATAAACAGACCAACAGTACGGTAGATCGCGCCGGTATCCACATATACGTAGCCCAGCTCCTTGGCCAGACGCTTGGCCATTGTACTTTTGCCTGCACCGGCAGGACCGTCGATGGCAATGGAAATTTTCTTCATTTTCTTTTCCTCATGCTTCCTCTATATTTTGTGCACCGGCGGATCTGCCGGCGGCATAGGCCGTGGACCATGCGATCTGGAGATTGAACCCGCCGGTATAGGCGTCAACATCCAGTATCTCTCCTGCGAAGTATAGACCCTTGACCAGCTTGGATTCCATAGTCTTGGGGTCTACTTCCTTGGTGCTGATTCCACCGGCTGTAACGATCGCCTCCTCTACGGGGCGAACACCGGCGATCTCCACCGGGAAGGCTTTGGTCAGCTCCAGCAGTTTTCTTCGCTCAACCTTGGTCAAACTGTTGGCCTTGGTGCGGGGAGAAATTTCAGCACGCTGGAGCATCACGGGAATCAGGCTTTTAGGGTACAGCTCCTGAAGAGCATTTTCCATATCTCTGTTCTGGAACTGCTCCAGATCCCGCAGTATCCGGGCATCCAGCTTCTGCTCATCCAGTGCAGGCTTTAAATCAATGACAATGCGGTAAGTATCGCCCGGTTTCATATGGGCACTTGCGCTTAATATGGTAGGTCCGGACAGTCCAAAATGGGTGAACAGCAGTTCGCCAAAATCAGAAAAGACAGTCTTTCCCTTCTGGTTGACCAGTTTAACGGATACATTGCGCAGAGAAAGTCCCTGCAACCGGGCACACCAGTCGCCGACTTCTTCCAGTGGGACAAGGGAGCCACGAGGCTCTACCACCGTATGCCCCACCTTCTGAGCCATAAAGTAGCCGTCACCTGTAGAGCCGGTAAGAGGATAAGAGCAACCACCGGTACAAAGGATGACCCGCCTTCCGTAGACTGTACCCTTATCCGTGACCACGCCGGAGACACTGCCATCTTCTACCACAAGGGACTTAGCTGTCTCCTGACGAACTTCAACATTCTGCTCACGGAGAAAACGTCTTAGGGTATCCACAACAGAGGCTGACCGGTCAGAGGTGGGAAACACCCGATTTCCCCGCTCTACCTTAAGTTCACAGCCCAAATTCTCAAAAAAGTCCATGACCTGATCAGGAGAAAAACCGTTAAGGGCACTGAACAAAAACCGTCCGTTTCGGGGGGTGTTTTTCATCACATCCTCCACAGAGCAGTGATTGGTCACATTGCATCTGCCCTTTCCGGTAATGGCCAGCTTTTTTCCCAGTCGTTCATTCTTTTCCAGCAGGATGACCTTAGCGCCCTCCTGCGCGGCAAAGCCGGCAGCCAGCATCCCGGCAGGTCCTCCGCCGATGACGATGACCTTATGCCTCAACTTGTTCATAGACTTCATATTCCTCCCAGATCCTTTCCAGATTCTCAAAGATCTGAGACACTTCCTGCTCATTTTTTCTGCCAATGGACACAATAAGCGCATTGACAATGCTCATGGGCGCAACCAACGAATCCACCACGGATACCATATCACTTTTGGCTACCAGCGTGTGATGGGCTTTCTTTGCGGCCGGCGCATCCTCGGAATCCGTAATGACCACAATTTCCGCACCGGAATCCCGGGCAAAATCCAGAAGCTTCACTGTTCTGCTGGAATAACGGGGCAGACTGATTCCGATGACCACATCTCCCTCGCCCACGTGAAGCATCTGCTCCATCATCTCACTGGTGGCAGAAGATTCCACCAATCGGACATTATCGAAAATATTCCGGAAATAAAAACTCATGTAGGTGGCAATGGCCGCAGACGAGCGGACCCCCACAATATAGATATGCCGTGCTTGGGATATGGTCGCAACTGCCCGTTCCAGCTCAGCACGATCCAACGCTTCATTGGTCATGCGGATGCTTTCCATGTCTGAATGAAGGACCATGGACACCACATCCTGATTGCCCAGACGGTCGTTGGTCACACCGATACGCTGGACAGCTGTAAGCTTATTTCGCACCATCTCCTGCAGAGCCTTCTGCATACTGGGATAGCCGTCAAAGCCCAATTCCACTGCAAAGCGCACCACTGTAGACTCAGAAACATCTACCATCTGTCCCAGTTTGCTGGCAGTCATAAAGGCCGCCTTATCATAGGCCGTGGTAATAAAATTGGCAATGCGCTTCTGCCCCTTGGAAAAGGTGGGCATCTGATTATGTATGATTCCCAAAATATCTGTGGCCATGGATATACTCTCCTTATTTTAACCGCTTTCCCGCAACAGAAGATCGGTTTCTTCCGTTGTGAGAAAGCGCCACTTTCCAACACGAAGCTCTCCCAGACTAAGTGAGCCCTCCTGCACCCGTTTCAGTCGGGTGACCGTCACGCCGGCTTCTTCACAAAGTCTGCGAATTTGGCGGTTTCGTCCCTCCATCAGGGTAAATTCCGCCATAGTCGTACCATCCTTCCGGGCCAGGATCTTTACCTGTGCCGGGATGGTGCTTCTTCCATTGATTACAATGGAGCCTTTCAGCTGATTCAGGGCGTTATCGGTAAAATCCCTGAGCCAGACATGATAGACTTTTTTAACCTCACCCTTTGGGTGAGTCAGGCGATTGGTCAATTCTCCGTCATTGGTCAGAAGCAGTAGTCCCTCTGACGCAAGATCCAGGCGACCGACCGGATAGACCCGATGACCGCAATCTTCAACAAGCTCCGCAACAGTCTTTCTCCCCTGTTCATCCTGCAGGGTCGTGACATACCCACGGGGCTTGTTGAGCATGATATAAATCTTTTCCGGCGGGGCAGTAAGCACCTTACCGTCTACGGCAATGGTATCGGTCTGCACATTCGCCACATCACCAAGGGATGCCACGATGCCATTGACCGTTACCCGTCCCTCAGCAAGCATCTTTTCTGCCTGCCGGCGGGATGCCAGACCATGGCGGGATATGATCTTTTGCAGTCTTTCCTCCATGGTCAGGCTTCCTCCAGGACAGAATACCGCCAATAAAGCGGAATTTCCAATAATTTTTCCCCATCTACCAGAACAAAAGCTGTTCCCGCAGGGTCTCCTGCCAATACAGGAGCATAGACAAAATTGGGCAATTGCAATTGCAGGCAGACCTGCTCTTGTTCTGCCAAAGGCACGATGACCTCCCGGTCTGCCACCACGTCTACAGACTCTTCCGCTCCGCCGATCACCGGGACTTCACCCAATATATCCCCCGGAGCGATCAATTCGGTAGCCGAAAAACCAGAGAAGCCATGATCCAGAAGTCTGGCATGATCCTGCCAGTCATTTCGGTCATTGATGGTGACCGCAATAAGCCGTCGGCCATCCCGTTCAGCGGCACTGACCAGAATTCGTCCGGCTGATTTGGTATAGCCGGTTTTCACGCCGATTGCTCCCTCATAACGCCATAACAGCTTGTTATGATTGGTCAGAGAGCGATTTCCAAAAACTGCCGTCTTGGTGGAAACAACCTGCCGAAAGGTTTCATTTTCCAGAGCATAGGCGGTCAGCCGTGCCAGATCGCCGGCCGTGGAATAATGCTCCTGCTCATCCAAGCCGTGGGGATTGCAGAAGTTTGTCCCGGTCAGCTCCAGTTCCTGGGCCTTCTGATTCATTTTTTCCGCAAAGGCAGGCACACTGCCGGCACAGTACATAGCCAGAGCCACAGATGCATCATTGCCGGAATGGAGCATCATGCCGTAGAGCAATTCCCTAACGGTCAGCACTTCTCCGGCCTTCAGGTACATGGACGAGCCCTCAACACCGACAGCCTCCTCAGGCACACAAATCTGAGCGTCCATGTCGCAGGTCTCTGCCACAATGAGGCCGGTCATGATCTTTGTAGTGCTGGCGATCTTCGCCCGTTCATCGGCTCTGTGGGCGTAGAGCACACGTCCCGTTGAAGCATCCATCAGGATAGCATGCTGAGCGCTGATGGCAGGAGATGCTTCTGTCCGGCAGGACAAGAGCGCAACAACTGCCATAAAAAGCGTAATTGTCTGAAGTAATTTCTTCTTCAATCTTATCACCCGGATTAGTATGACCCGGGGTAGTTGGGATATTACGCCGTTTCGGTTTCCTTTTTCTTCTTGGCAGAAAGTGCAGAGATCTGATCAATGAGCTCCGGTACCATTTCGATAAGCCGTTCCAGAGAATTGGATGCAGGCTCTGCTACCGGCAGAAGACGTACAGACTCGCCTTTGATGATCAAAAACGCCACAGGGGTGACCGACACACTGGCGCCGGTACCGCCGCCAAAGGCATTGTCTTTATTGGCAGGATAGCTCTTTGTGGCAAAATCCGACCCGCCACCGGCAAAGCCATACTTGATTCGGGAGACCGGCAGAATGGTCACACCCTCAGGGGTGGTAATGGGGTCGCCGATGACCGTGTTGGCATCAGCCATTTCGCGAATTTTGGAAATGGCGTTGGTCATCATATCGGGCAAAGGATGATTCATAATCTTACACCGCCTTTTGTGTTGTATCCATGGATCGTTTGATGGAGATCAGCAGTCGCGGGACCGCGATCAACAGGACGATCAGCTCACTGAGACGAAGCACCAGCTCAACCTGTGCATCAACAGTTGTATTCGGCTGATCGTACCTGCAGGAAACCTCGATATTTTTTGCTTGAATGGAAAAAACCTGACAAACCGCAGGCAAGGCTGCGGAAAGAACTGCGCAAATTTTTCCGTAATTCATGGCACAATCCCCGGGATCTTTGCCACCGGCAATAACGGAAAGCTCCAATCGCTCCATACTTGGCGCATGAAGAATCTTTCCCACCAGTTCCAAAATCTCGGCCCAATGCTCCCAGAAAATCGGAAGATAATCTCTAACGCCTTTGGTCTTTTTCTTCCCCTTGCCTGCCTTCTTGGGGGTAACCCCGGCAGACGGCTTTTCCCTGACTATGGTCAAGCGAAGAAAGCCTAAGCGAAGCTTCCATGAGAAAACCTTGTCTTTCCAGGAAAGAAACATGCCTACCTTCATGCGTAGAAGCAGGACAAGTAAAATCAGGGCAATGAGCCAGCCCATCACGCCATGACCTCCTGACCGGGTATCTCCTCCTGAGGAAGTTCCGGTCTTTCCTTCATGTTCATCAGCTCGATCTCCGGCAGATCCTCCAGAGAGTTAAGGCCAAAGGTACGCAGGAAATCCGGGGTCGTGCGGTAGAGGATGGGTCTTCCGGGGACATTGAGCCTTCCACACTCCTCAATAAGCTTTTTGGTCAAAAGGGCACTGATAGAGTACGCGCTGTCCACCCCGCGGAGCTGTTCCACATAGGCCTTAGTGGCCGGCTGATAATAGGCAATAATCGTCAAGGCCTCCAGCTGTGACGCAGAGAGTTTAGGCGGTTTTCTGGTCTCCAGCGTTTTGGTGACCACCTGCGCCATTTCGCCGGATGAGCACATCTGATAGGCATTTTCCAGACGCAGGATGCGAATTCCGCTTCTATGATAGGCAAGCTGATCCATAAGGCTCTGTGCCTCCCGGTGGATCTCGTCTTCATCTGTTTCCAGAGATACGGAAAGGCGTTTGGCATCCACAGGCTCGCCGGCAGCAAACAAAATCGCCATCAGCGCTCTTTGTAAATCATTCTGCTCCATATTTCGCACCTCCTTGCGCAGTATCACCGCCCTCAGGCAGTTTGATAAACTTCACGGACATTTCCCTGTCGCTTTCCCCTACCAGCTCCACAGACCGCAGACGGCACAGTTCCAGCACCGCCAGAAAGGTAGCAACCACCTCGGAGCGGGTACGATTACCACGAAACAGCTTCAAAAAGCGGGAAATTCCATGGGAAATCAGTTTTTTCAGCACTTCCGCCGATTTTTTGGTCACCGGATAGGGCTCACGACCCACGATACCGGTAAAGCTGGAAGAAGGCGGTGGCAGGGCCCGTTCACTGCGTTCTGCAATGGAGGCCATACCCCGAAGCAGATCCTCGGGCTCATGCTGATAGCGGTAGGTATTATCCCTCCGCAAGGGCTCAGGCTCTTTGGTAAACAAGTTCAGGCCGATCTCATTACGACCGGCAAGAAACTCCACACTGGTTTTGATCTGAGCAAAAGCATCCTTTCGCTGACGTTCTTCCAAAGAGCGTATCAGAAGCTCCATTTCACTGAGCGCCTCCTCCTGCTCTGCGGCGGAAAGAAGCATTTTGGTCTTAATCAGCATGAGATGGGATGCCATGGCGATAAACTCACTGGCGATCTCCATATCCATTCGCTTCATTTCATCCAGATAAGCCAGATACTG
>JAZSAW010000130.1:0-6285 GCA_045602105.1 Candidatus Avilachnospira sp. | reverse complement strand
CTACTGGCGAGCGGAACTTTTTCTCTCTCTGGGCATATAATGGGAACAAGGGGGGAGGATACATATGTGTCGAAAAACACAGATTCTGGGCATTGCCCTTATTGCACTTGGCGCGGGAATACTGCTGTCATGTCTGTTTGATGGATGGTTTCTTCGCTTTGTTCTGGGCGCCGGGGTCATTGTGGCCGGCCTCCTGATCGGTAATCACTGTGCTTAACAGGAGGCTTTGTTTATGAAGATCGTCGTTTGGAAAGCACCGGCAGTTCTGGGTGCGGTATTAAAGAGCATCTTTCGGATACGATAGCATATCCTTGTCCCACTCCGCGTATAGATATGACAGAACATACAAGGAGTGAGGTCTATGGAGCTTTCCTTTCAAACCAGTCCCATGGAGTTTCTGCGCTGTGTGACGCAGGATGTACGCACACAGGAGGAAACTGCCGAAACCATCGTCCCGGACAGTTTTCCGGATATTGCATCCATTGCGGATTGTTCCGCTGTACCCATTCTGCGGGGGAAGGACTGCCGTAACGGTGGGGTCACCGTGTCCGGGGGAGTAAAGGGTACTATACTTTATACGCCGGAGGATCGGACCTATCCCCGCCGGTTAGAGGTCTACGTCCCATTTTCCATGAAATTTGAGCATCCTGAGCTGACAGAAAACGCGCAGATCCTTTGTTCCATCCGGGTATGCGATCTGGATGCCAGAGCGGTCAATTCCAGAAAGGCCATGCTCCGGGTGGAGCTTTCCTGTGAGATCCTTGCTTATGAGCAGACAGAGGAAAAACTATATACCATGCAGCAGGGCCAGTCAGAGATTCAGACCAGAACTGCCGGGTATCAGGTGCGTCTGCCATTGGAGATCGCGGAGAAATCCTTCGTCATCAGTGACGATCTGGATCTGAGTAACGGCCATCCGCCTGTTGCCCAGATCTATAAGGCAAGCTGCGTGCCTGAACTGACGGATCAGAAACTGGTTGGTAACAAGGCTGTGTTCAAGGGAATACTCCACTGTAAGCTACTTTGTCTTTCGGAAAATCAGGAGCTCTTTCTTGAACAGGTTCAGCTTCCGTTCTCCCAATACTGCGAGCTGGAGAGGGACTACGATCAGGAGGAGGCGTCTGTCTATCCTGTGGTTACCGGCTATGATCTGGAGCTGGAGGGTGGAGAGAGTGCCCAGCGGGTACTGCTGACGGCAAATATTTTGGCGCAGACTGTGGTGTCAGGTACGCAGAGCATCACCCTTGTAGAGGATGCTTACAGCACAAAGGGCAATTTCGTCCCTCAGTGGAAGGAATATACCATGGATAGCTGTCTGGATCAGCAGGCATCTACCCAGACGGTGCGCCAGCATTTGCCCGGAGAGATCAGGGAAGTGCTGGACTGCGATGTCTATTGGAATTATCCTGTTTTTGCCCTAAGAGATCAGCAGATGGAAGTATCTGTGCCTGCAAAGATCCGTGTTCTGGGTTATGATGAATCCGGGGATCTCCATACCCTCCGGGCATCGGCAGAGGCCACCCAAAGCTTTGCACTGTCCTGCAATGCTCAGTGCAGAACAACTACCGCGCCGGTAGGGGAGATCCTTACGGCCAAAACGGCCGATGGGGTAGAGGCTCGATGCGCCCTTTCCATGGTCACCTCCTGCTATTCCGGGCAAAAGCTCCGCACCCTCTGTGGGGGGACTGTAGAGGAGGAAATTGGGGATAAAAGCAGACCCTCTGTGATTTTGCGAAAAGTCCCGGGAGAGACCTCTCTTTGGGAATTGGCCAAACTCTACGGGTCAACGGAGGAGGCGATACGCCGGGCAAATCATCTTGACGCCGAGCGTCTGGCGGAGGATGCTCTGCTTCTATTGCCAATTGGATAAAGCCAAAAGCCGGTCTGCAAGACCGGCTTTTGGCTTGTCATATTTGTCCTACCGGAAACATAAGCATAGGGTACAAGTATGCTGAGAAACGGAGGAACGTCCAATGCTGGGTACGGCCACGAATATTTATCAGGAGATCGCAGAGCGGACCGGAGGGGACATTTACATCGGTGTAGTAGGGCCGGTGCGGACAGGGAAATCCACTCTGGTCAAGCGGATCATGGAGACCATGGTCATTCCGCATATTGAAAATGTCTATCAGAAAGAGCGTGCCAGAGATGAGCTCCCCCAAAGCGGATCGGGAAGGACCATCATGACCTCTGAGCCTAAGTTTGTGCCGGAGGAAGCAGTTTCTATCTCTCCCGACGGTACGGTCAATCTCTCAGTCCGAATGATCGATAGTGTGGGTTATATGATTCCCGGCGCCATTGGGGCTGAGGAAGACGGACAGCCCAGAATGGTCACCACACCTTGGGCAGATCGACAGATACCCATGACTCAGGCGGCAGAGCTGGGGACAAAGAAGATCATGGATGAGCACTGCTCCATTGGCGTCGTGATGACCACCGATGGGTCGATCACCGATATTCCCAGAGAGGACTATGTGGAGGCGGAGGAGCGTGCGATCCGGGATATGCAGGCCACCGGAAAGCCGTTTTTGGTGTTGGTCAATTCCACCCAACCCACGGGAAAGATGGCGCAGGAACTGCAGAAAAAGCTGGAACAGAACTATGGTGTGACCTGTCTTTGCGTTGATGCACAGGCCTTGCAGGAGGAGGAACTGCGGGACATTCTGGCAGGAATCCTCTACGAGTTTCCCATGACTCAGGTGGAGGTCTATCTGCCCCGCTGGATGGACGCCCTGTCGGTGGATCACCCCCTGAAGGCAGAGATTTACGAGGCTATGCGGACAGAGGCAGGGGAAATCAGCACCCTGCGACAGGCAGAGCCGGTGATGGAGAAACTTTGCAGGCTGGAGACCGTGCAGGCCATGCAGATTCAGAGTATCGATCCCGGCACAGGGGTCGTATCCTGCCGTCTGGAATTGCCGGAAGAACTGTTTTATCAGATTCTTACTGAGCGTTCCGGTTTCCCTGTACGATCGGATGCTGATCTGATGGAACTTCTCAGTGAGCTGTCACAGGTGAAGCGTTCTTATGACAAGGTCGCTTCCGCCTTGGAGCAGGTACGGGCTACGGGTTACGGAATCGTCATGCCGACTCCTGAGGAGATGACACTGGAAGTTCCGGAAATCGTACATAAGGGAAGCAATTTTGGCGTCCGGCTGAAAGCCAGTGCTCCCTCCATCCACATGATGCGGGCAGACATCGAAACAGAGATCAGCCCCATGGTGGGTGATGAGAAGCAGTCGGAGGATCTTTTGCAATACTTACTGCAGGAGTACGAGGGAGATACGGAAAAGCTCTGGGAGAGTAATATTTTCGGAAAATCTGTTTACGAGCTGGTCAATGAGGGGCTTGGGACAAAGTTGAAACGGATGCCGGAGGATGCCCGATATAAACTGCAAAACACCCTGTCGAGAATCATCAATGAGGGAAGCTCCGGACTTCTGTGTATCATACTGGCCTGATTTACCTGAGAGAAAGCAGGACTGCCACGGTGCAGTTCTGCTTTCCCTTATGTTTAAGGAAATTTCGCCGGTGACTGGAAATTTCTGTGCAGCTGTGTTATAATCATAAAAAATCAAATTCCAGATAAGGAGAAAGGGTTATGAACTACTTTTCTGCGATTTTTTTGGGAATTATTCAGGGACTGGCGGAGTTTCTGCCCATTTCCAGCTCCGGACATCTGTCCTTTTTTCAGGAGTTTTTCGGCCTGATGGATGTGGAGCAGGAAAACCTGTTTTTTGATGTCCTTTTGCATTTGGGTACACTGATCGCCGTCTTTGCTGCCTATTGGCAGGAAATCAAGGCACTGGTGCTGGAATTTTTCACCATGATTGGCGTGCGGAAATTGCCTGAAGGACAAAAGCCGGACGGTCTCAGCCGTCGGATGATCTTCTTTATTATCCTGGGTACATTACCTCTGTTTTTGGTGCTTCCCATCAAGGACAAGGTGGAAGCTCTTTGCTCCAATACCTTCTTTATCGGGTTTGCTTTCCTGGCTACGGGTACACTTCTGTTCCTCTCTGACCGTATGGGACGTGGAGGAAAGGATCTGCGCAATGCGTCTATCTGGGACATTCTTCTGGTAGGCTGTGCTCAGGCCATTGCTACTGTGCCCGGGCTGTCTCGCTCCGGCACGACCATTACCTGCGGAATGTTCCGGGGCTTTGAACGGCAGTTTGCGGTGAAGTTCTCCTTCCTTTTGTCCATTCCTGCTGTTCTGGGCGCCAACATCCTGTCCTTCATCGATGCTGTGCAAATGGGCATGGACTGGAGCTTGATGCCCATGTATCTGGTGGGCGTAGTGGTTGCGGCGGTTTCCGGCTATCTGGCCATCCGACTGCTGAAGTACATCACCGCCAAGGGTAAATTCGGCGGTTTCTCTTACTACTGTTGGGGTGCAGGTCTGCTGACCCTCATCCTGTCGCTGATCAAATAAAGGAGTACGGTAAATGGCTGAAAAAAAGAGAAAAACCACACGGGGAAAGGCGACCGGTAAGACCGGGTCAAAGAGTCGTCCCTCTGTGGCGCAAAGAGAGGCGCAGTCAGCAAAAACACCCCCAAGACCGATTCGCCGTGAAGTAGGCGGGGTGGTGTGCCTGATTCTGGGCGTGCTTCTGCTCTTTGGTCTGTTCAAAGGGGAGGGTTGGATCAATGCCAGTCTGGTCATGATCTTCCGTGGCCTTGTGGGCAGCGGTGTCCTGATTTTGCCCTTTGTTCTGTTTATCGATTTTGTTATTCTGATGTTCCATGACGGAAGACCGGTCACCCTGCGACTGATCAGCTCCTCTATAGTTGTGCTTTGCACCGGTATTTTGATTCACCTTTTTGGCACTGTGCAGAATTTGAACTGGAGCGCAGGCCTGATCGTGGAGCTTTGGCAAAGAGGGATCGACAGTGCCTGTGGCGGTCTGCTCAGCGGACTTTTGGCCATGGCTCTGGAACTGCTGGTGACCAAGTGGCCGGCGGCGCTGTTTACGTTGGTGCTACTGCTGATCACCGGTCTGCACTGTTTTGGCATTACCCCGGTCAGTTTGGCCAGAGCCATTCACAACCGCCCCAGACTGGAATATGAGCCTCCCAAGAAGGAGCATGCCGACCCGGCGGAACAGCTGGTCAATCATGTGGCGCAGAAGCAGATCGAGCGAGTAGAGCGGAAAAAGGCCAAAATATCGGATTTTGATCTGGAAGTGGACGAACCGCCTTTGCCGGAAGCTGATCCAGAGCCGGTCAAGCCGAAAAAGCATAAGCGTCAGGCGTTTTTGGACAGTCTGGAAGATTATGAGGAAAAGGAACTGCCCAAGGCAGAGCCTTCAAAAATGCCGGAGCTAATCCTGCCCGATGAACCGCAAAAGCCCTCTGCCAAGCAGAGAAAATTTGCTCAGGCTGTTTCCGCCACCGTCCGGGATGAGGAGGATGAGCCGGAGGAAGAACTGCCTCCCATCGCCCCTCTGGAAGATCCCAATCAGAAGATCAAAAGGGAAGAAGCCCTGTTGGAGGCGGCGAAGATCGCCTCCCAGATCGAGCAGGCATCCGAACAGCAGAAGACCTACGCTTATCCGCCCCTGAAACTGCTCCGCCGTGGAGGCGGTCAGACCGTGGATGGCACTCATGAAATGCAGCTTAACGCCCAGCGTCTGAGCGATACTCTGGCCAGCTTCAGTATCGACGCCCATATCATTGACGTCATCCGTGGCCCATCGGTTACCCGCTATGAGTTGGAACTGGACAGAGGCGTGAAGCTCAGTAAGATCACCAATCTTGCCGATGACATCGCCCTTTCTCTGGGTGCTTCCGGTGTGCGTATTGCGGCAATTCCCGATAAGATCTCCGTTGTGGGCATTGAAGTGCCCAACAAGCAGGTCTCCACGGTATGTATCCATGATGTGATCGATTCCAAAGAATTTGATCAGGGAAAATCCCGCCTGTCCTTTGCTGTGGGTAAGGACATCAGTGGCGCGTGCATCATTGGCGATATAGCCAAGCTTCCTCATATGCTCATTGCCGGTACAACCGGCTCTGGTAAGTCAGTTTGCATGAACAGCCTGATCATCTCCCTGCTTTATAAGGCAAAGCCGGAAGAAGTGCGGATGATCATGGTGGATCCCAAGATGGTGGAACTGGGTATTTATAACGGAATTCCCCATCTGCTCATTCCGGTGGTCACCGACCCCAAAAAGGCAGCCGGTGCTCTGCAATGGGCGGTAACGGAAATGATGAAGCGGTATCGGCTTATGGCTGATGCCGGTGCCCGTGATCTGGAATCCTATAATAAGATCTGCGGTATGC
>JAZSAW010000129.1:0-2045 GCA_045602105.1 Candidatus Avilachnospira sp. | reverse complement strand
AAAGGAAAGCCTGGTGAACTATGGCTTCCGCCTGCCCTCTGCCTTTGATAACCGCCCTCTGAACTTCGGGGAATTTCAGTCCAAGCTTAATCAGGTCATGTATGTGTCCGCCACACCGGCGGAATTTGAGCTGTCCCGCTCGTCTCAGACCGTGGAGCAGGTCATCCGTCCCACGGGACTTCTTGACCCGGTGGTGGAGGTGCGCCCCATTTCCGGGCAGATCGACGATCTGATGAATGAGATTCAGCAAAGAACAGAAAAAAATCAGCGTACGCTGGTCACCGCCCTGACCAAGAAAATGGCGGAGGATCTGACAGATTATCTACTGAAGCACGGTGTGCGGGCGCGATATATGCATTCGGACATCGGCTCTATGGAGCGCATGGAGATCATCCGGGATCTGCGTCTTGCCAAATTTGACGTGCTGGTGGGAATCAACCTCCTGCGGGAGGGACTGGATCTGCCGGAGGTCAGTCTGGTGGCGGTGCTGGATGCGGATAAGGAGGGCTTCCTCCGCAGTGAGACCAGCCTCATCCAGACCATGGGCAGAGCCGCCAGAAACGCCGAAGGCGTGGTCATCCTCTATGCCGACAAGGTGACGCCCTCCATGAATGTGGCTATGAAGGAAACTGCCCGTCGTCGGGAGATTCAGCAGGCGTACAACGAAGCCCACGGCATCGTTCCCCAGACCATCATCAAGTCCGTCCGTGACCTGATCGAAATTTCCAGACCCACCGGCGAGGTGCGGAACAAGGACGGCGTGAAGCTGACCAAGGCGGAAAAAGAGCGGGAGATCGCCAAGCTGGAAAAAGCCATGCGAGAGGCCGCCAGAATGATGGAATACGAATATGCCGCCGTTCTCCGGGATCAGATCATCGAACTGCGGAAATAGGAAAAGGAGCAAAAAATGGGAAAGATCTATACTTCGGCAGACCAATTGGTGGGCAAGACCCCCATTTTGGAGCTGTGCCGTGTGGAACAGGCCTATGACCTCAAGGCCAGATTGCTGGCAAAACTGGAATACTTCAATCCCGCCGGGTCGGTCAAAGACCGGGTGGCAAAGCAGATGATTCAGGACGCGGAAGCCCGGGGACTGCTGAAAGCGGGGTCGGTGATCATCGAGCCCACCTCCGGCAATACCGGTCTGGGTCTAGCGTCCGTGGCTGCCGCCCGGGGTTACCGGGTCATGCTGGTCATGCCGGATACTATGAGCGTGGAGCGTCGGCAGTTGGCGAAGGCCTACGGCGCGGAGTTGGTGCTGACCCCCGGGGCACTGGGCATGACCGGCGCGATCGAGAAAGCCGAGGAGCTGGCAAAGACCCTGCCCGACGCCATGCTTGCCGGGCAGTTTACCAATCCTGCCAATCCGGAAGCCCACCGGCTCACCACCGGCCCTGAAATCTATGCCGATACCGACGGACAGGTGGATGTGTTCATCTGTGGCGTAGGCACAGGGGGAACGATCACCGGTGTTGGTCAATATCTGAAAGAGAAAAAAACCAACGTGGAAGTGGTGGCGGTAGAGCCGGATACCTCCGCGGTACTCTCCGGGAAAGCGCCCGGACCTCACGGTCTGCAGGGCATCGGCGCGGGCTTTGTGCCTCAGGTGCTGGATACCAAGGTCTATGACAAGGTCATGACCGTCTCTCTGGAACAGGCCATGGAGCTGAGCCGTCAGCTGGGCAGACTGGAGGGCGTGCTGGTGGGCATATCCTCCGGCGCGGCACTCTATGCCGGCGTGGAGCTGGCAAAAAAGCCGGAATACGCGGGAAAGACCATCGTGGTGCTTTTGCCCGATACCGGTGACCGGTATCTCTCCACAGAGCTCTTTGCAGAATAAACTCCGCTACTGTAACCAATTTGAAGCCTCCACATATCATGGAATGAACGGAGCAAGACTCCGATTTCTTTCGGGAGGTTATGTTATGAATTGCAATTCCAATGGCCTGTGCGGGTTTGGCGGTAACAACTGGTGGTGGATCATCATCCTCATTCTCATCGTCTGCTGCAACGGCAACAACGGTGGTTGCTACGACAACAACAAC
>JAZSAW010000128.1:0-5010 GCA_045602105.1 Candidatus Avilachnospira sp. | reverse complement strand
GGTGACCTGCGCCAGATCCAGCTCGCCGTTTCGCAGTTGCAGAGCCTTGGCAGTATCGTCGGTGACGATCTTAAAAATGATGGTATCGATGTTGGCAACACCGTCAAAGTAATCTTCATTTTTGGTCATAACGATGGCCTGACCCACATCCCACTGCGTCAGCTTGTAAGGGCCGGTGCCTACAGGTGCTCTGAAATAGTCAGATTCCCACATATCCTCACCGGCAAGCAAATGCTCAGGCAGGATGGACATGGTCATATAGTCCAAAAACGCGAAATTGGGCTCAGACAGAACAAACGCCACTTCCGTATCGGAATTGACCCGTATCTCCTGTACCTCAATGTAGTTGGGCATATTCTCAGATCCGTTTTCCGGATTCATAATGGCATCAATGGTAAATTTCACATCGCCAGCGGTAAATGCTTCGCCATCATGCCACTTCACATCGGGGCGAAGCTGAAAGGTGTAGGTCATGGAGGCTTCGTCATAGCTCCAGCTTTCCGCAAGACTGGGAACAAGCTCTCCATTGCCATCACGCTTGACAAGGCTGTCAAACAACAGATGTTTGATCTCACAGTGCTCATTCATAATGGGGTTGATGGAATCGTAATCACCGGAGCCATAGACCAGTGTTGAAAGATCTCCGGCTTCCGCAGAACTACATGCAACAAGGCTAATGGTCATCATCAGCACTAAAAATAGAAAAATGATTTTTTTCATCTGTTTCTTCCCCCACGACCCAAGGATATTCACAACTTTCCAGAATATTATACTATCCCCCGCCTACAGGCGGAAGCCCCCCCGGGGGATGTTTTTGCCGGGAAATAATGTGCTGTCTCTACGAGGCACATATGCCGGTGTCCTGTTATTAAAAAGAACCGCCTTCGGCGGTTTGGCCGGACTTCTGGTTGCTTCGCAACTGCGCATAGTTCGCCTGTTCCAATCAGCCTTCGCTAATGCTCGGCTTCTTGGAGGCTCACGTATCGAACCTCCGGTTCTCCTCCGACCGGACACGAAAAAATTTCAAAGCCTCTGTAAGGCTTTGGGGTTTTTGGTGCCGGTGGGCGGACTCGAACCGGCACGCTGTCGCCAGCGGGGGATTTTGAGTCCACTACGTCTACCAATTCCATCACACCGGCACGGTGCTCTGTGATTATAGTGTATTTCCCGGGAAAAAGCAAGCCCTTACCGGGATTCTTTTTCTTTGCTGACCTGTTCGGTCAGATGCTTGGACAGCAGAGCCAAAGACGCCGCCATATTCTCTGTCTGCACCAGGATATGCTCCGGAACATCCAGGTGCTTGGGGGCAAAATTCCAAATGGCCTGAATCCCATTGGCGATCAGCCGGTCACAGACACTTTGGGCATACTCGGACGGAACGGTGATAATACCGATTCGAATTTTATGCTGTTTGCAGAATTCATCCAAGCGGGACATATGCATGATAGGCTTGCCGGACTTGCTGGTACCGATCAGGACATCGTCGGAATCAAAAGCCGCCACGATATTCAGGCCATACTCCGCAAAACCGCTGTAGCCCAGCAGAGCCCGACCCAGCTTGCCTGCGCCGACCAGAACAGCATCATTGGTGTTGGCGTAACCCAAAAAATCCTCAATATCCCGGATCAGTCCCTCACGCAGGTAACCGACCTTGGGCCGTCCGCCATCGCTGATCAGAGCCAGATCCTTACGTACCTGCACCTCACCCATACCCAGCGCACCGGCAAGCGCCGTAGCGGAGATATGGACAACTTCGTTTTCCGGCAGACTCTTCAAATAAGACAAATAGACCGGAAGCCGTTTGACGGTGGATTTGGAGATTTCTTTTTCAGCCATGACATTCGCCTCCTTGGCTTCAGTATAACAGATACCTCAATTGGACGCAAGTTTTTTATCGATAAAAACATTTTTCCCCTATATCGATATATTAAACATAGATCTGCTTGGTGATCTCCCGACGCAGGCGAAGCATAATGCGCTTTTCCAGTCTGGAGATATAGGATTGGGAAATGCCCATCATATCCGCCACCTCTTTCTGGGTCTTTTCCTGCTGTCCCTCCAGTCCATAACGCAAAACCATAATGGTATATTCCCGTTCAGGAAGCCTTTGCAGTGCCTGACGGAGCAATTGATGATCCACATCGTCCTCCATGGGGCGCATGACCGTATCACTGTCTGTGCCCAGAATGTCCGAAAGCAGAAGCTCATTGCCATCCCAGTCCGTGTTGATGGGCTCATCCAGACTCAGCTCTGATTTCTGATTGGCGATCTTTCGGATATGCATCAGGATCTCATTTTCGATACAACGGGAAGAATACGTCGCCAGCTTGATCTTCTTGTCCGCCTTGAATGTATTGACTGCCTTGATGAGCCCGATCGTCCCGATGGAGATCAGATCCTCAATGCCAACACCTGTATTTTCAAACCGCCGGGCAATATAGACCACCAATCGAAGATTTCTCTCGATCAGGGTCTGCTTGGCATTGGTATCTCCATTGGCCAGCGCCTCAATACAGCGTTGCTCCTCCTCCGGCTTAAGCGGGGGCGGGAGAATATCACTACCGCCGATGTAAAAAACTTTTTCCGGCCACATCAGGCCAAGGGAGTGCAAAAAATTCCTCCAGCTCATGTCACAGCACCTCCTGTCAATGCTTCAAACTGCCCCTGAGCAGATACTTCCGTAGGGGTAAAGGCTACCAGTATATTCTTGCTTCGTTTGCCCTGTTTGACGGCGCACTGCACCGCCAGCATCAGCCCGCTTTCCACCCCAACCGTGCGGTAGCTGACTATCCGAAACCGAAGTTTGGGATATATCCCACTAAGCCGTACCAACAGCTCCCCGGGGTCGCGGAACTGCTGTCCGGTCAATCCTGCTTCGGGTAAAAGCGCAGAAAGAATCCGCCAATTCGCTACCAAAATATTCTCTCCGGTCAAGGGGTCGCGCAAAGTATTTCCCGTATCCCGCAAAGCCCTAAGCGCCACAGTCTTCTCTCCCAGTGACAGTTCCATAGGCACAATATCCCCACCGGTATGTGTTCCCCAGCCGGAAAGCACAAGGGCAGACAGCCCATAGCAAATTCCCGCCAACAACAAAAGCGCAGGCGTGGTAACGGCGTAATAGGCACGACCTCCCAGAAACAGGCAGTCCGGCTCCATGGTCTGCACCAGAAGTAAGACCACCCCACCAAAGGCGAAGCTCAGGGCAAAGAAAAAAAGCCCCTGTTTTACGGTGCTTTTCTTCCACCCGAAGGCAAGCAGGATCATTCCTGTGGCGCTGAGAAGCTGACAGCCTCCGCCGGCCAGAAATTCCAATCCGGGAATTACCGTCAAAACTGCGTACAGTCCCCCAAGGACAGCCCCGGCGATCAGTCTCCACACGCCCCGGCTGTGACCGCCGATGACCGCGCTTGCCTGCAAAAGCAGATAATTGATCACCGCATTGAGCCAAAACAGCAGATCCACATAGACCGTCATCCCCTCACCCCCTGTCCCAAGTATAGACCCACAGACAGAAAAAAACGGTCGCAATTCCGAAAGGAATCGCAACCGTTTTTTATTTTAGCGGGACAGGTGACCCATCCCGAAGGATCTGGCGGATATTCTTCTCCGCCTTGCTTCTGGGAAGCATCACTTCATGGCCACAGCCCTGACAGCGCAGGCGGAAATCCATACCTGTACGCAGAACAAGCCAATCCTTATTGCCACAGGGGTGAGCCTTCTTCATAACCAGTATATCCTGCAAGCGCACATCCATGTGTTAACGCCACCTTTCCAACGCATATATATTAGCAATGTCAATAAGGGGGGATCTTGATGAATTACTATCTGCCGGAGGGGATGGGGCTGAGTCGGGGCGGTCATACCCCGGAGAGCCTGAAGCGTGCCCGGCAGGATGGCACGATTTTGCAGGCGCCGGCTCTGGTCTGCACCCAGGAGCACGACCTGTTGGTGGATCTGGGGTGCTGTACGGGACGCATTCCCAGAGATGAAACGGCTTTGGGGATTGCTGATGGCACCGTGCGGGACATTTCCGTACTGTCTCGGGTAGGCAAACCTGTGAGCTTTCGGGTACTGGACATTCCGGCAAGCGGGATGCCGCTGCTTTCCCGCCGTCTGGCGCAGGAGGAAGCTCGTACATGGCTCTTTGAAAGCAAACGCCCCGGAGACATCATCCCCGCCGTAGTGACCAGCCTTGCAGGCTTCGGCGCATTTTGTGACGTCGGCTGTGGTGTTCCGGCGCTTCTGGGTATTGAGCAGATCTCCGTTTCCCGTATCCAGCACAGTGCCGACAGGTTTCGGGAAGATCAGCACATCTTTGCGGTGATTCGGGCTCTGGAGGAGGATACCCGGCGAATCCAGCTATCCCACCGGGAGCTGTTGGGCACATGGGCGGAAAACGCCTCTCAGTTTCAGGCCGGGCAGACTGTCACCGGCATTGTCCGCAGTGTCAAGGACTATGGGGCGTTTATTGAGCTGACGCCCAATCTTTCCGGTCTGGCAGAGCCAAATTTCGATCTCCACCCCGGAGATGCTGTCTCGGTTTATATCAAATCTATTATCCCGGAACGGCTGAAGATCAAATTGGTCGCCCTGAGGAGGCTGGATAAGGATACCTTACCCAAAAAGCCCCTGCGGTATTTCCATACTTCCGGACATCTGGACTATTGGCGTTACGGCTCAGGGACACTGGCCAAGACCGTTACGGTGTTTTGATCTCGTCCCAGTAGCGTTTTGCCGCCTGTTCCGCCTTATTATCTCCGAATTTATAGTATTTCCGATCTTTCAGTTCATCGGGCAGGTACTGCTGTTTGACCCAGTGATTGGGGTAGTCATGGGGATACAGATAGCCCTGCTCCCGTTCAAAGCCCGTGCCATCGGCATGGACATTCTGCAGCTGCCTGGGCAGATTTCCGGTAATACCGGCGCGGACGTCAGCCATGGCCGCATCAATAGCCATTTCCACAGAATTGGATTTTGGCGCAGTAGCCAGAAGCAGGCAGGCCTGCGCCA
>JAZSAW010000127.1:0-3891 GCA_045602105.1 Candidatus Avilachnospira sp. | reverse complement strand
GGGGGTGGCAGACACATAGATCACCTGGTTGATCTTCTCATCAAATTCCTTGAAATTCAGAGGCCGGTTATCATAGGCCGAGGGCAGACGGAAGCCGTAGTTCACCAGGGCATCCTTCCGGCTTCGGACACCGGCATACATGGCCCGGGCCTGGGGCAGTGTCACATGGCTTTCATCAATAAACATGAGAAAGTCTTCCGGGAAATAGTCCAGCAGCGTGGTGGGCGGAGTGCCCGGTGCCCTTCCCTGGGTCACCCGGGAATAGTTTTCGATGCCGGTGCAGAAGCCGATCTCCTGCATCATCTCAATATCGTACAGAGTACGCTGACGGATACGCTGAGCCTCCAGAAGCCGGTCGTTTTCCTCGAAAAACTTCACCTGCTGCCACATTTCCGCCTCAATTTCCCGGATGGCCCGCTCCATCTTCTCTTTGGATGCCACATAATGGCTGGCAGGATAGATGGCCACATGATCCAGTGCCCGCTCAGGAAGACCCGTCACGGCGTTGATCTGAGAAATGCGGTCGATCTCATCCCCAAACAGCTCCACCCGGATGGCCTTGCCGTTCCAGTAGGCCGGATAAATTTCAACGGTATCTCCCCGGACACGGAAGTTGTTGCGGACGAAATTCACATCGTTGCGCTCATAGCGGATGTCCACCAGTTTGCGAATCAGGCTGTCCAGAGGGTACTCCTGACCGGTACGCAGGGAAATGACCATATTCTTATAGTCGATGGGGTCGCCCAGACCGTAGATACAGGACACGGAAGCTACCACGATCACGTCCCTGCGCTCGGACAGGGCGGAGGTTGCAGAGTGGCGCAGACGCTCGATCTCATCGTTGATGGCGGAGTCTTTTTCAATATAGGTATCCGTATGGGCGATATAGGCCTCCGGCTGGTAGTAGTCATAGTAGGAGATAAAATACTCCACGGCGTTTTCCGGGAAAAACTCTTTAAACTCGGAGCAAAGCTGTGCCGCGAGGGTCTTATTGTGCGCCAAAACCAGAGTGGGGCGGTTTATCTTTTCGATGATATTGGCCATGGTAAAGGTCTTGCCCGAGCCTGTAACGCCCAGCATGACCTGCTCCTCCATGCCCAGAGAAAGTCCCTGCGCCAGCTTCTCTATGGCCTGAGGCTGATCGCCGGTGGGCTTGTAGGGTGCGTGCAGTTTGAAGTCCATATTGCTTCCTCACTGTTTCCTTATTGGTTTCATTATGGGGGAAGAATTTCTCCTTGTCAATTCTATTTTACCCCATTGGCTCATAGAATGGACTGAGGAAAACGAAAGGAGATGCCCCATGGCCTACGAATACGACGAAAAAGCTCTGGAACTGCCCCATAAGCTGACTCTGGACGGGCGAAGCCGTCTGAATCTCTCCGGCGTGACAGAGGTGGAGAGCTTTGACGAGGGCATGGTGGTCCTCCACACCACCTGGGGAACGCTGGTGGTACGAGGCTCAGGTCTGCACCTGCAAATGCTCAGTCTGGACGGCGGACAAGTCCATGTGGACGGCACGGTAGACAGCCTGACCTATGAGGACTCCGCCCGGGACGCCGGCGGTTTCTTCTCCCGGCTGTTTGGCTGATGGAGCTTTCGGTTGCCGGTCAGGGGCTGGAGTTTTTTGTGGCGGTGGCGTTGGGGCTTTGCCTTGGGGGCGTGTATGACCTGCTCCGAGGCTTTCGCCGGCTCTGCCTCAGACTGACCTGGCTGTGGGATACGGTCTTTGGACTGACGCTCCTGACTGGGATGCTGTGGTATCTGCTCTATCCCGGAGCAGGGCGCTTTCGGTTTCATGGTTTTCTGGGGCTGAGTCTGGGCGCAGGTGTGTGGTTTTTTGCCTTTCGACCCCTGCTTTTTCCCCTGTGGGACAGGTTTTTGCAGTTCCTGTTCCGCCCTTTGACAAAAATTTTGCAATTTTTACGGAAAATCACAAAAAAGTACTTTTCAATCGGAAAAAAATGGGTTAGAATGGTTTGTAAGCTTGGTCATGCTTTGGCCACCCGACCCAAAAACAAAGGAGGAACCTGTCATGCGCTTCAAGAAATCGTCCCTGGTGACGAAATTGCTGGTTCTGGTACTGGTGGTATACGCTACCGTTACCCTGGTTTCTCTGCAGGAGCAGGTGACCCAGAAGCAGGCGGAAGCTCAGGTGCTGACCGCCGAGATCAGCGCCGCAAGGCAGGAAAATCTGCGACTGGAAAAGTCCATCGACGATCTGGACACCGACGAGGGCATAGAAGCCGTCGCCCGCCAGAAGATGGGTCTGGTATCCAGAGGCGAGATCGTGTTTTATGATGTTGGAAACTAGGGGGAACAAATACAACATATGGAGCTAACAGTAGGAGCCATCATAGAGGGCAAGGTCAAATCCATCACCAAATTCGGCGCCTTTATCGCCTTGCCGGATAACCTGACGGGTATGGTACATATTTCCGAGATCACCCATGCCTATGTCAATGACATCCGGGAACATCTGACTGAGGGTCAGGACGTGAAGGTCATGGTCATTGGTCTGGAAAACGAGAAGATCAATCTGTCCATTCGCCGGACTCAGCCCGCTCCCCAACGCCCCATGGGTGACCGTCCCCGGCAGGGCTTCGACCGCCCCCGGCAGGAGGGTCGTCCCCAGCAGGAGGGTCGTCCTCCCCGTCCCCGTCCGTCACAGCCGGCAGAGCGTCAGCCCCAGACCTTTGACGATATGCTCAAGCAGTTCATGGCGGACTCCGACAGCAAAATTTCCGGAATCAAACAGTATTCCGACCGCAAAACCAAAAATAGAAGACGATAAACTACCGGCACGGCTACCTTGCAGGACAGCCGTGCCGATTTTCATAAAAGAAAAGAGAGAAGGCAAAACCCATGAAACGCAAATGGCTCTGGTTTCTACCGGGAGGAATACTGATTTTGGCTGTAATAGCTCTTGGTCTGATCCAGCTCAATCTGTCCCGCGCCCAAGAGACAGCTCATAAGGTCTACATCGCCCTGTCCGACAGAGTGAATACCTCCACCCTGACCCTAACGGAACAGGGACAGCCCCTTGGGATCTATACTCTGGAGGAGCTGGGACTTCTGGATGAAGCTCTGACCCAATTAGAAAAAGGTTTTGACCCGGTCTCCCGCATGAGCCCGGAGGAATTTCACGATCTTTCTGTAAAAGAACGCCTGTTCTGGCAAAATCAGATCCATTCCTGTGCCGTGGAGCTAAACGGCAGTCAGGCTGACCTTTCGCCTGTTTTGTCCGAGCTGAGCAGACTGGAACGGACTCTGCCCCGCAATGCGTATCTCACCCTGACCGACGGCAGATACACCGTCGTGCCGGAAGAGTTGGGCGATCAGTTCTCTCTGCCTCAGACCATAGATGCCCTCCGTCAGGCACTGACCTGCACCCTGACCGACAGCATCACCATGGAGCTGACGGAGCTGGACGTTTACCGGAAGCCCTCCATCACCGCAGACAGCACCTTTGATGTGCAGGCGCAGTTTGCCAAGGATGTCGTCAGCGCGAATATCCCTGTGCAGATTTTGACCAACACCTATACGCTGGAGGCTACTGAGCTGGTATCCTTGCAGAAAGACGGGTCGGTGACCGTTGACGAAGAAAGCCTTTCCCGAACGGTCGCCCAATGGGCAGAGGAGATTTCCCCCTATCCCCAGAGCTTCGTTCTGGATTCTCAGTTCCTTGGCCCTGTGCCCCTGCATTTTCTCTCCTGCACCTATGAGCTCAGGCAGGAAGAACTCCTTGCGCAGCTGACGACCCAACTGAAAAATCTGGACAGTTCCCCGGTGAAAGCACCCCTGACGTGCACGCGGAACAACGAGCCCTTTGCCCTTGGGGATACCTATGTGGAGGTGGACATCCACAGTCAGAAGCTGACTTACATCAAAGAC
>JAZSAW010000126.1:0-10175 GCA_045602105.1 Candidatus Avilachnospira sp. | reverse complement strand
GCTTTGCGTTCAGATACATGGAACGCAAAAGATCTTCAAGTTGCAATATGCGATTATAAAACCGGAAAGCTCGAAATATTTGACCTTTTTGAATTATAATTTTCGGAGGTATCTTTATGAGATTGCGTTTTGTTCTCTTCTGATTAGAAAATCAAAAGGAGAACTTTGTGGAAATCATTATAAATGAATATAGAAGCTATGAGCACGGCGAAATTATGAATTTATATAAAAGCGTCGGCTGGTGCTCATATACCGAAAGGCCAGACATGCTCAGAAACTCTTTTGAGCATTCGCTGAAAATTCTCGGTGCTCATGACGGAGAAAAGCTTGTCGGAATAATCCGCGCTGTCGGCGACGGTTATTCAATTCTGTTTATTCAGGATATTCTTGTCCTCCCGGAATATCAGCGTAATAGCATCGGCAGAAAACTTATAAATTCGATGCTGGAACTTTATCCTGAAGTTTATCAGGTTGAACTCGCAACGGACAACACCGAAAAGACCGTTGCGTTCTACAAATCCTGCGGTTTTCTTCCCTATTCGGAAATCGGATGCGAAGGTTTTATGATAACAAAATACTGATACAAAAAAGAGCTTCCCTTTCGGGAAGCTCTTTCTATTACGCATTATCTTCAGACTTTTTATTCTTCCGCTTACGGATATACCGCTTTCCGCAAACCACGCCCACAACAGCAATGACTGCCAGCAGGATAAGGGTAGGCAGAGAGTAGACCAGAGATACGCTGAAATTCTGGAATCCCCGAGAGAAACTGCTCCAGCCATCCCGGAAGGCGTCAGCGATCTTCTCACCGAAGCTACGCCGGGTCGTGGCAGTAGGCGTGTAAACCTCCACCTCCTGCAGTTCCACCGTCACCGTGGAGTACGCCAACCGCTGATCCAGATCCCGCAGACTGCGCTCGATGCTCTCGATCTCATACCGCACCTCAGACAGTCTGGCTTCCAGCTGAATCAGGCTCTCCAGATCTCCGCTTTCCTCCAGCATAGCCAGAAGCCGTTCCTCCTGAATCTTCAGGCTGGACAGGCGGGCTTCATGATCCGTGTATTGGCTGGTCACATTTTCCGCAGAACGGCTGGAGCTGGTCACATTGCCCAATTCCCCGGCCAAAGACATAAATGCGTCGAATTTCTCCACCGGGATGCGAACAGTGTAAATACCCCAGCGGTTGACCACTTCCGTCGTACCATCGTCATAGTTTCGGGTATGACCGTTGACACTGGAATCCTGAACAAAACCGCCGAACTCCTTCACCGCTTTGTCCAAGGATGCAACGGCCTCGTCAAATTCTCTGGTTTCCAGATAGACCTGACCGGTGTAGATGATCTTCTCGGCATAGGTCTGTACAGGCTCCACAGCCATGCCATCAGCGACATCATCCGTCGTCATGGACTGATACGTAGCAAAGCCACCAGCCTCTTCTTCAGGCATAGCAGGTTCTTCCATAGGGGCGGATTCGTTCTTACTATACTCCATATCTGCCATAGGCGCTTCAGACGCACCACAGCCGGTCAGCAAACCCAGCAAAAGCACCAAGGTCAGCAGGACTGCTAAAATAGTCTGTTTCTTTCTCATCGGAATTTCCCCTTTCTGGTATGATGGTATAACCATTCTACCTTTACCGACGAAAAAAATCCAGTCCCGGTTGCACTTTTTACCAAAATTTATAAGATTTCGGCGGTCATGGCAGAAACCTCATAAGCTGTCCTCGTCTCGTTGGTGTCCCCCAACAGCTTCACATACTCCCTGCTCTGCAGTCTGCCGGTCAGCTCCAGAGCCGTCCCCACATTGCTCTCTGCCACCAGATTGGCCAGCTTCCCCCAGAAAATACAGGGTATGTAGTCCGCCCGGTGATATGGGCGGTTTACCGCCAGCATCACATCGCAGATCTCTCTGCCCAGAGGCGTTCTGCGGTAGACCGGCTCTTTGCACACCACTCCGGACAGGCTGACCTCATTACAAGGCTCGCCCTCTGACGCCCGTAACTGCTCAGCATAGACCGAGATCACCAGCCGACGGCCGGAAGCCAGCCGGTTATTAAACGAGCGAATCTGCCCTGAAGCCTCTACCATAGAGCCACCGGACAGATCCATTTCTCCCAGTACCTGTTCGGAAACGATCACAGGAAGCAGGTCCACCGCGCCGGACAGCCGTTGGACTTCCAATAAAAACCGATAAAACCGTCTGTCATGATTTTCATGAGAAAATCGGGGTAACTCCACCAGAGAGCCCCGTAATTCAATGTGATTGGCCGAATACTCCATTGCCCCACCTCGTTTTCTTCGTATGGAACATCCTATGAAAACCGGAGGGCAAAAATAACCCCTCATCCGGCGGGTATACACCGAATGAGGGAAGGTAAATTCATGGTTACGCGTTGCGGAAGCGGGACAGAAAATCCCGTGTCTCCTGACGCTGTGGGTCGCCAAAAACCTGCTCAGGCGTTCCCTGCTCGCAGATGACGCCCTGATTCATAAAGACCACCCGGTTGCTGACATCTCTGGCAAAGGCCATCTCATGGGTGACCACCAGCATAGTCATTCCTTCTTTAGCCAGGTCTTTCATGACCGTCAGGACTTCACCGACCATTTCCGGGTCAAGTGCCGAGGTAGGCTCATCAAAGAGCAATACCTCTGGCTCCATGGCCAGAGCCCGTGCAATGGCTACACGCTGTTTCTGACCGCCGGAGATCTGCCTGGGCTTGGCGTTGATATAAGGCGCCATGCCGACTTTCTGCAAATAATCCATGGCAGACTTTCTGGCTTCCTCTTTGCTCTTTTTCAGGACCTTGATCTGGCCAACCATGCAGTTTTCCAGAACGGTCATGTTGTTGAACAGGTTGAAGGACTGGAACACCATACCCACATGGGAGCGATAGTTGGCGCTGTTGACCTTGTGGTCAGCCACATTATCCCCATGATAAAGAATCTCTCCGGAGGTAGGCGTTTCCAGCAGGTTGATACATCTGAGCAGTGTGGATTTGCCCGAGCCGGAAGCGCCGATAATGGAGGTCACATCGCCCTTTTCCACAGTGAAATCGATGTCCCGCAGGACAACATTACTGCCGAAAGCCTTGGACAGATGCTTGATCTCTAAGATTCGTTCACCCATATCATCGACCTCCTCTGGGACTGCCGTTGCGGTTTTTCAGTGCTGTGCGGATACGGTGGCGGTTTTCCTCATCCTGCGCCGTTTCCTGATGGAAGCTGTATGTACCGGCTGTCATGGTCAGGGGGTCAACATTGACCAGTTCATAGCTGGCAGAGCCATCCATTTTCCGCTCCACCCACCGAAGCAGGAAGGAAGCAAGCAGGGTCATGGTCAGGTAGCCCACCATTTCAATGGTTGCCGAGGGGAAGTAAACATAGGTTGCGCCGACCACAGAGCGGTGGGCGGCAAAGAACTCCGTAAAACCGATAATAAACATCACGGAGGTATCCTTCACGTTGATGATGAAGTTGTTGCCGATCTGAGGCATGATGTTGCGCAGAGCCTGAGGCAGGATCACATTGGTCATGGTCTGCACATGGGTCATGCCGATGGCCTTTGCGCCTTCGGTCTGACCGGGGTCAATGGAGATAATACCGCCACGGACGGATTCCGCCATATACGCACCGGTGTTGATGGACACGATCAGGATCGCGGACAGCCACATACCCTGCGCACCCTTAAACTGCAGTGCCCCATCGGTAAAATAGGGCAGACCGTAGTAAATGAACACTGCCTGCAGCAGCATGGGCGTACCGCGGAAAACCTCCACGTAGATACGGACAATGGCGCGGATCAGCTTCAGGAAGAAGCGTTTGAGCCAGGGATCGTTTTCGGAATAAGGAATGGTATTGAGGACACCGCAGATAAAGCCGATGATACAGCCGATCAGTGTGGCGACCACAGCCAAAATCAGGGTGTTTCCAACACCCCGCAGGTATTGGTCCCCGTATTCAGCCAGCAAACCGGCGCAATCAAAAAACAGCTGCTGCAGTTTGTTCATGGTGCAGTACATCCTTTCTGGACAGAGTAAAAACCGCGCGCACCCCCGTGCCATCCGGTAGGCACGAGGGCGCAGGCGTATGATCGCAATTAGCCGATGGGCTGGATGGCAATGGCTTCGGCCATCATGGCGTTGAAGTCATCGGCAGTCATCTGGGACAGCACGCCGTCCAGAGCTTCCTTCAGCACGGTGTTGCCCTTCATCAGGGAGATACCGATATTCACGTCCTCATCGGAGACTTCGAAATCATCGTCAGTGCCGGCGAAGTCCAGCAGAACAAAATCATCATAGGCAGCCAGAGCGCCCTGACCGGTAGGCATATCGGTGCAGACAAAGTCCACCATACCGGTCTCCAGAGCCATGAGCATGGCAGGAGCGGACTCGGCGGCAGCCTGAATTTCAGCACCCTCGATCTGAGGCAGGCAGGTGTCATACCAGATGGTGCCCAGCTGGCTGGTGCAGGTACCGGAGAGCTGAGAAATGCCGGTGGCATTGGCCAGCTCGCTGTCAGCCTTGGTCAGGCAGATGATGGTGGCATAGAGGTAAGGACCGGCAAAGTCCACCATCTCCATACGGTCGGCAGTCATGGACTGACCGGCGATAACGGCGTCAACCGTGCCGTTCTGCACAGCGGGAACCAAGGAGTCCCAGTCCAGCTGCATGACCTCCAGCTCCCAGCCGTTGGCTTCGCAGAGCTTCTTGGCCATCATCACGTCGTAGCCGTTGGCGTAGCTTCCCTCAGCGTTGACAATGGGCACAGCGCCGTTGGAATCATCGGGCTGAGACCAGTTGTAGGGAGCGTAGGCACATTCCATGGCAACGGTCAGAACGCCGTCTTCCACACCGGTAGCTACTTCCTTGGGCTCATCCACAGGAGTCGCGCCACAGGCGACCAGGGACAGGATCAGGCACAGAGCCATCATGAGAGCGATGAGTTTTTTCATTGTTGTTCACCTTTCTTTTTCTGTTTTTCCGCAAAAAATGAACCGCTTTGTCAAGCGGTCCACAAGGATGTATCGTCAGATTCCCGGAAAAATCCATCGAACAGCCAAAGATAGCGCTTCACAAAATATTCTGTGACAGTCCGGCAGATCTTCTCTGCCGACCCAGCAAAACAGGCTCAGGCGTCTGCTTCACTTCGGCGGTCTCCCCTTTCCTCCTGACGGTTGCCTGACCGATCTTCAGGGGTACTGATGAATACCGCGCCTCTATCCAGCGATTCAGTTTTTGACATTTTACCACGGTAAAGAGAGACTGTCAAGCCTCTTTCGCTATTTTTCCGCAAATTTCGGAAAGCTTACTGTTTTTGCTCATTTTTTCGATCGTTTGCTCCCTGCCGGGAGGCGGTCAGACATTGATCCAGATAGACCTTGTGGGCTATGGTCATAACGGTATTGCGGAGAATCATCTTTTCATCGGTGTTCTCCGTTCCCACAGCGTCGGGACTGTCCTTGAGTTCAAACACATAGCACAGGATGTTGCGTAATTCCTGACAAAAATAGTCGTAAGCCACCTGAGGGGGATAGGTCTGCTTCTGCAGATCGATCAGAAGCTGAATGTCATCCAAAGACAGCACTGTCTTGGCAATGACCACGAAAAACAGATAGGCGATCTGCTCCCGGCCGTATTGTTTCTTCACCGGGTTGGCAATGATGCCTTTTTTCACATAGTTGCTGATCATGGAGGGCGTAACGGAGAAGGTGGACAGGGGTCTGAGATATTCAGAGATATACTTGGTCACCTGCTCCAGAAACAGCCCTACATCGGGAATCTCCGTATAGGCCGGCAGACGAAAGCTGTCGATAGACCGTGCCATAGCCTGCTTGGTCATCTCATCCATTTTTTCCACTCCCTTCTCTGGAGGTAATACTACCACAGGCAAAGAAAAAGGTCAAGAAGTCGGTTGGTTTTCGAAAAAACGGGGATATTTTCCCAATATGCAGGAGATACTATCACCACTAAGGCAAGGAGGCTCTTCCATGGTAAACGGCATTACACGGCAGGTAGTCGTGGTACAGGCGCCCGATCCCAAGCTTTTCGATCAGGCTATATTTCTGGTGCGGGAAAACGCTCTTGCAGAGGGCGGTATTTCCGAGGAAGCCCTGCTGACGCAGGCACGGAGCATTTGCAAGCAATCCCGTGGCAAGAACATCCGGCTGGAACGCCTGTTCTGGGCTCTGGGAGGCTCTGCCGTGACCGGGCTGGCGTGGCTTCTCACCTATCTATGCTAAAGCTCGGGCGTAAATCTACGCCCGAGCCTTTCGTTTGGTTTATTGCGTGACTGTCAGAACCACTTTCTCCTCCACTGCAGATACCTGCAGGGCAGAAATGGGATTCATATAGCTGTCGATCAGCTTTTCCGCCACAGGGTCTTCCACATCCTTCTGGATGGTACGGCGGAGATTTCTTGCGCCGTAGGTCACGGAATAGGACTTCTTCACCAGATAGTCGATCAGCGCCTCATCCCAGGTCATGGCGACCCCTCTCTGTTCAAGGGCGTCCCGCAATTCGTTGAGCATGATCCGGGCGATCTGCCGGAAGTCCTCCTCAGACAGGCGGTTGAAGCAGATGACCTCATCCACCCGGTTAATAAACTCAGGACGCAGGAACTCGCTCAGCGCCTTGATGGCCTTTTCCTTGCTCTGCTCAGACAAGGTCCGACCAAAGCCCAGAGAGCCGTCCTTGCGGTCAGAGCCGGCGTTGGAGGTCATGACGATGATGGTATTCTCAAAATTGACCGTCCGTCCCTGCGCATCGGTGATCCGGCCGTCATCCAACACCTGAAGCAGGATATTCAGTACATCGGGATGGGCCTTTTCCAGCTCGTCAAACAGGATCACGGAGTAGGGCTTGCGGCGAATCTTCTCCGTCAGCTGTCCTGCCTCATCATAGCCCACATAGCCGGGAGGCGAGCCGATCAGCTTGGATACGGAGTGCTTTTCCATATACTCAGACATATCCAGACGAATCAGATTTTCCACAGAATCGAACAGTTCATCCGCCAGACACCTGACCAGTTCTGTCTTACCCACACCGGTCGAGCCCACAAAGATGAAGGACGCGGGACGCTTTTTGGCGGAGATACCCACCCGATTGCGCCGTATGGCAGCGCAGACGGCCGAGATGGCCTCATCCTGACCGATGATCCGCGTTTTCAGGCGACTGTCCAGTTGGCGGAGCTGATCGTACTCCTGCGCCTGAATCTTACTGGCGGGAATCTTGGTCCACAGTTCGATGATTCTGGCTAAGTTTTCGATGGTCAGTACCGGCTTGGGCTCTTCCTCCAGTACGGCAATCTCCTTGTCCAGTTGCATATTCCGGCTGCGCAGTTCCGCCATGCGGGCGTAATCCTGCTCCTCAGAGCCCTCGGTGAGCATCTGCAGTTCCAGATCAATATCCGCGTGCTCCTTGCGTAAAGCCATGAGCTTGCCAATGGACTTATTCTTCAAATTCACATCGGAACAGGCTTCATCCAGCAGGTCGATGGCCTTGTCAGGCAAAAACCGGTCGGTAATATACCGCTCCGACAAAATAACTGCCTGCCGGGCAATTTCCCCGGGAACACTTACACCGTGGAAGCTCTCATAATAATGGGCGATGCCACGGATAATGTCCACAGCCTCCTCAATGGTGGGCTCATTGACCGTCACAGGCTGGAAACGACGTTCCAGAGCGGAATCCTTTTCGATGTATTTGCGGTATTCATTGAACGTAGTCGCGCCAATGACCTGGATCTCCCCTCTGGACAGAGCGGGCTTAAGGATATTGGCGGCATTCATACTGCCTTCGGCATCTCCGGCGCCCACCAGATTGTGGACCTCGTCAATGACCAGAATGATATTGCCCAGCTTTTTGACCTCTTCAATGAGGCTCTTCATCCGGCTTTCAAACTGACCGCGGAACTGCGTTCCCGCCACCAGAGCCGTCAGGTCGAGAAGATAAACTTCCTTGTCCTGAAGCTTATAGGGCACATCCTTTTCCACGATTCTCTGCGCCAGACCCTCCGCGATGGCAGTCTTGCCCACACCGGGCTCACCGATGAGGCAGGGATTGTTTTTCTGCCGGCGGTTGAGAATCTGGATCACCCGCTCCGTTTCCACATCCCGGCCGACAATGCGGTCCAGTCCGCCGTTTTTGGCCTTTTTTGTCAAATTCAGGCAGTAGGTATCCAGAAACTTGCGTTTTTTCTGGTTGCGGTCATGCTTGTCCGATTTTTCCGCCTGTTTTCCGGCAGGCGCAGGATTGGCAGGCATTTCCTCCTGCCGACCGCTGAACAGCTTGTTAAGGAAGGGAAATGTCGCCGTCCGGCTCTCATTTTCCTCGTCTTCCTCCTCATCTTCCTGTCCGGGAAGCATCATTCCATCCATGCCCTGGAAGGTGTCCAGCATTTCGTTGTTCAGGTTCTCCAGATCTTCCTCGGAGAGTCCCATACGTTTCATAATATCGTCAACGGGCTTGAGTCCCATATCCTTGGCGCATCTGAGGCAAAGTCCGTCGCTGACGGTCTTTCCCTCCTCGATCTTCGTCACAAAGATCACAGCCACATTCTTTTTACATCTTGAACATAAAGTGGGTCGCATTACATGGTCTCCTTTTGCTTAATGGTGACAGTATAGCACAATTGCGCCCTCAGGCATACTGCCAAATCATTCAAGGGATATACAGTCTGCCCCGACCAGCTCCCAACAGCAGAGCCGAGCCGTCCTCCCGCATGAGGACTGCCGTAGCCTGATCTGCCGTTTCGGTCTCAGCATAAATATCCAGTGAGCGGTTATAAATAGTCAGTCCCCCATTGGTCAGCACGGCAATATATTTTCCGCAGACCGACAGGTCGAGAATCTCCTCACCGATATACACAGAAGCGATCTCCTCCCCGCTTTCATTGACCGTCATCAGCCAATAGCGGTTACCTGCCCTATACATATTCAACGACAGCGTCAAAAATCCATCGCCACCACAGTGGTAATCCTTCAGGTATTTGTCCTCGTAGGAGTACGTGCCTACGGGTTCAGCCTGCTCATCGAAGATCTGCACACCGCTTTCCCCAATGGCGCAGATCCCGCCGTTATCCAGATACGTCAGCTCATAGATCAGCTGATTGCCCAGACTGACTGTTTTGGTGATCTCCTCAGAGTCCGTCCGGAACAGATTAAGGGTGCTTTCAAAACTCCCGGCGTGCTGATCAAGCCCCACCGTGGCCACCGTTTTTCCCTCAGGGCCAATGGCGCACAAGGGCATATAGGTACTGGAAGAAAGCCAGCGGTAGATCAGCTCCTGCCGGTGATCATAGACCGCCAGAACGGATTTATATCCGGCGGCAGAGGTCATATAGCACAGACTCCCATCGGGAGAAAGGTCGGCATCCAAAATGGCCTTTTCGGAGCTGACCCGCAACACTTCTCCCCCATTGGCCTCTACGGCCAGCAGGGTCGTACCGCCCACATCATAGGCCATGGCGATCTGCTTTCCTACCTGAAGCTGAGGCAGACCCATCTGTGCCTGTGAGACCACCAGCTCCGTACCGTCTGCCCGATAGGTGCTCAGACCGCCGACGGACGCCACAGCCAGACCGCCATTCAGGCTTCCGTAGGCATTGCTGTTGTGGTCATCAAAGGAATAGTTTCCCAATTCTTCTTCGGAAATATTCCAGTATTTCACTCTCCGGCGCAGGGCGTCCAGATTGATCACCTCGGGGAACAAAAACAGAGCCAGACTTCCGCAGACCGCCAGCACCACCAGAAGCATCCATGCGATCTTGCGCAGAAGCTCCCGTCTTATAGGTGGAAGCAGTCCTTTTGTCCGATTATCCCACATGGAATGACACCTTCCCATCATCATACCAAAGCTTGGTCATATACAGCCCTCCGGGGGGCACAGTAGGCCCGGCAGCCGTCCGGTTGCCGGATTCCAGCAGTGCCCCGATCTCCTCAGGCCTGATCTTGCCCTCGGCGGCATAAACCACCGTACCGGCCATGGCTCTTGCCATATTGTACAAAAATCCGTTGGCGCAAACCTTCAGGCGGATCAGGTCCCCCTCCCGCTCTACGTCATAGTAATACACCGTCCGTACCGTGGACTTCACATCCGTACCCACAGAGCGCACCGCGGCAAAATCGTGAGTTCCCACAAACTGGCTGGCCGCCTGTTGCATAATGTTCTCATCGAGATG
>JAZSAW010000125.1:0-2787 GCA_045602105.1 Candidatus Avilachnospira sp. | reverse complement strand
GTGTCCTTCCAGCCCTCCGAGCTGGTAAAGATCTGCTTCATTTTTGTGGGCGCGTCTACCTTACAGCGAATCATGACCAAGCGGAATATGTTCCTGTTTATCGCTTATTCCGCCCTGATCTGCGGATGTCTGGTGCTGATGAACGATTTCGGTACAGCCCTGATCTTCTTCTCCGCCTTTTTGGTCATCGCCTATATGCGTTCCGGCAGTTTTGCCACCATCGCCCTGATCGTTACCGGTGTGGGTATGGCTGGCGTCATGGCTCTGCGGTTTAAGCCCCATATGCTCAGCCGGTTTTCCGCGTGGGGTCATGTGTGGGAAAATGCCCTGACTTCCGGCTATCAGCAGACCCGCGCCATGATGTGCATCGCCTCCGGCGGACTGTTCGGTCTGGGTGCGGGCAAGGGCTGGCTCAAGTATGTGGCGGCGTCGGATACGGATCTGATCTTTGCCTTTGTGGCAGAGGAGTGGGGACTTTTGATGGCGGTGCTGATGGTTCTGGCGGTGGTCTGTCTGGTGGCCTTTGTGGCGCGTACCGCCACAGAGGGACGAAGCAGTTTTTATACCATCGGCGCCTGTGCCGCCGGTACGATCTTGCTGGTGCAGACTGTGCTCAATGTCTTTGGCACAGTGGATCTGCTCCCTCTGACCGGCGTGACCTTGCCCTTTGCCTCCAATGGCGGAAGCAGTATGATCGCCTGCTGGGGACTTTTGGCCTTTATCAAGGCATCGGATACCCGGCAGAACGCCAGTATGGCAGTAAAGCTCCCGTCCAGGCGGAGTAGCGGAAAGGAGGAGCGATGAAACGAATTTCCCGACGGATGTTTTTCCTCTCCGTCCTGATGGTTGTTCTTTTGGCGGGACTGGGCTTTTTTGTGTTCCGCTATGCCCTGAACGCCGGACAGTGGGTGATCTTCCCCGGCAGTCCCCATGTCTATGCCGGAAATAATCTTTCCGCAGGCAAGGTAGTGGATCGGGACGGCACGTTGCTTCTGGATAATACCGATGGGCGTGTCTATTCCTCCGATGGCGACCTGCGCCGTGCGACCATGCACCTGCTGGGTGACCGCTACGGCTATATCTCCGCGCCGGTATTGGGTAAGTATGCCCATGAGCTGGTGGGCTACAGTGTGGTCAACGGACTCTACGGCGCACAGAACGGACAAAATACTGCCCACCTGACCATTTCTGCTCCTGTGCAGAAAGTGGCACAGAATGCCTTGGCTGGGCGTAAGGGCACCATCGGCGTCTATAATTACAAAACCGGCGAAATTATCTGTGCCGTCACTTCTCCCACCTATGACCCGGACAATATGCCCGATGTGGCAGGTGACCCTACGGGGGCTTATGACGGCGTCTACCTCAACCGCTTTTTCCAGACCACCTATGTTCCCGGCTCAATTTTCAAGGTGCTGACCGCCGGGGCGGCGCTGGAAACCGTTGATGGCGTACAGGAGCAGACTTTTACCTGTGAGGGCAAATGGGAAGTGGGAAACGATACGGTCAACTGTAACGGTGTCCACGGTGAGATCGATTTGAAGCAGGCACTGGAAAAATCCTGTAACGTGGCTTTCGGTCAGCTTGCCCTGCAGGTGGGGGAGGATACCCTGACCAAATACGCGAAAAAGGCTGGCGTGACCGATAAGCTAAAATTCGACGGTATTACCACAGCCCCCGGCAATTTCGACCTGACCGGCGCGGGAGAAAATCAGAAGGCATGGGCGGGTATCGGTCAGCATACAGATCTGATCAATGCCTGTCAGTATATGACCTTTATGGGCGCGGTGGCCAATGGCGGAAGCTCCGCCAAACCCTACCTCATGGAGCAGGTGGGAGGCGGTCTTCTGGGTCATCAGGCCAAGACCCAGATGCTGGACAAGGTCATGGAAACGGAAACCACCGATGTTCTGGCAGATATGATGCACAGTGCCGTGGTGGATATGTACGGCGCGTCCTTGTTCCCTGATCTGTATGTCTGCGCCAAATCCGGTACAGCGGAGCTGGGAGAGGGAACGACTCCTCACGCCACCTTTGCCGGCTTTATCCGGGATGAACGCTACCCTCTGGCATTTATCGTCATCGTGGAGCACGGAGGCTCCGGCAGTGCCACTTGTGCCCCCATTGCGGGTCAGGTGCTCAATGCCTGTGTCAGTGCACTGTCCTAGGAAAAAGACCGACGGAAAATTTCAAAAAGTGATTGACAAACAGCCGGTTGTGGTGTAATATAATCAAGCTGTTTGTCAGCACTTCTTTGATGGAGTGGTATCGAAGAGGTCATAACGAGCACGACTGGAAATCGTGTGACGGTCAAAAGCCGTCCGAGGGTTCGAATCCCTCCCACTCCGCCAGAAAAAAACACCCTTTGTCATTGACAAAGGGTGCTTTTTTAATGATATCCGTTCCCTTTGGGTACGGATGATATACCTTGTGGGTATGATATCTGCTTCGCAGATGATATACGCTTCGCGTATGATGGGAACGGATATTATATCATATTTGCATCGCAAATATATCATGCGGTAAAGCCGTATATCATATCGCGCAAGCGATATATCATTAACATGTTGCGCTTGGATTTACAATGCAGTATCGCAACCGAAGAAATGAAGTTATATCGAATTTGCGAAGCAAATATATCGCACAAGCGATGCGGGTATCTCGTCAAAAGTTTGCGTAGCCAAATTAAGCCAAAGCAACAAAGTACCACCCCCGGAGGGTATCCCTCCGACGGTGTGTTGCGCTATGCATAAGGGGTCGTTATTCCACTTCCTGCTTCTTGGCGTAGCA
>JAZSAW010000124.1:0-9493 GCA_045602105.1 Candidatus Avilachnospira sp. | reverse complement strand
GCACAAGCTGACGACGCTGATGATCACCCACAACATGAAAGACGCCATTGCCCACGGTAATCGCCTGATCATGATGCACGAAGGACGAGTCATCATTGACGTGTCCGGTGAGGAGAAGAAAAATCTCACCATTGAGCAGCTACTTGATCTGTTTAATCAGGCCAGTGGCGGTGGCACAGTCAGTGACCGGATGGTCTTGAATTAAAAAATGTTAAGGAAAAACGACAAGCATTTTAAATGCTTGTAGTTTTTCGGCCTGTCAAAAAACTAGTTTTTTGGCAGGCTGGCAGAGGTCAAGGAATCCGTCAAGACAAGCAATTCGCCCTCGTCGGCGTATGCGGATACGGTAGAGGGCGAATTGCGCAGTAAGTCAAAATGCCTTGCTATGCAAGGGTTTGCGGGGATTTCCTGCAACGATACAGCCTGCTTCTTCCTGTTTCCAATAAATTCGAACCCACTAACTGTCAATATCTTCGTTTTGACGTTTGGCGGGTTCTTTGACACTCTGAAAAACGACAAGCATCTTAAATGCTTGTCGTTTTTATCTTCTGACCCGGACGCTGGGATACAGTGTTCCATCTGTATGTGGCAGAAACTCCGCCGCCACCATGTTTTCCAGAAAACGCTCCATTTCTCCGAATTGGAGATATACGCCGTGATCCAGAAAATGCTGTAACCGCCTGATGTTCTCCCGGTCTGTCAGTAACAGCTTTGCTCCCTGTAGGGCAGAATTGCCCAGTACGGTAAACCGCTCTCTGGGGATGTCCGGATAAAGCCCGGTCGTGACAGCAGATTCCACATCATAATGCATACCAAAACCGCCGGCAAGATACAGTTGACCGATGTCATCCGCGGTCAATCCGCAGTGATCCAGTAAGGTCGCCACCATGGTAAAAGCGGCGGCCTTGCATTTGAGCCATTCAGCAATGTCGGGCTCCGTCAGATGCATACCCGGCGCGTATTCAATAGCCGGGATCTCCTGCTGGTGCAGTTCACTCCAAACCGGGTGTATCAGCGCCGACTTCTCCGGATTCAGACTGCCGTTGCCGGCGATCCATCCTGCCAGAAAGCCCTGAGCGATCAGATCCATGATGCCGGATCCGCAAATGCCTTTTGGGGGCAGATCGCCAATGGTTTTTACGTGCAGATGGTTGGCCTCGTCAATGGTCACGGAGGAGATCGCACCGGGCTCTGCCCGCATCCCATGGGTACTGACCGCACCTTCCAGAGCCGGGCCGGCTGCACCGGCGCCCAACAGCAGATAATCCCGACAGCCGAAGGCCAGCTCTCCGTTGGTGCCGATGTCCAGAAGCATAGCCGGGTCTTCCCTGGTATCCAGATCGGTCATCAGCAGACCTGATGTAATGTCCCCACCCAGATAGTTGGCAACGGCAGGCATGGTAAACACATTGCAGATTAGGGGCAGATCCAGTTCTTCCGCCCGAACAATACCGGGATTTAAGAATACCGGGCTGTAGGGGCTTTGGAACACCTGCCATGGATCACAGCCAAAGAGAAAATGAATCATTGTTGTATTGCCTGCGACCACCAGCACCCCGATCTCCTCAGAATCGACACCGGTTTCTTCACAGCAAAGGTCGATCAAATCAGAAATGTCCGCCACAACGGACTGCCGAAGTACCTCCAGATTTGCTATGTCTTCCCGCACCGCAATGATGCGATCCAGAATATTTTCTCCCAAGGCTCTCTGATGGTTTTCCGACTGGGCATTGGACAGGGCCTTCCCGGTGGTCAGATCCAGAAGCTCCATTTCCAGTGTGGTACTGCCAATATCCAGCGCCAGACCATACAAACGGTCAGTGGTATCACCGGGCTCTACCCGAATGATCTCCCAACCGTGCTCTGCGGGAGAAAGGGTGACCGTCACCTGATAGCCTGCATTGGGAATCAATGGATACAGCGTCCGCAATACCCTGACTGGGATGGTGATATTGCTTCCATCCAGTGCCTGCAGGAGCCGTTCCCGGTCTGCAAGACCATCTTCGCCGTCCGGCTTTTTCAGTTGTAGAAAGCGTTTCTCGGCCAGTGGCTTCATGGTTACATCCCCTTAGATTTCGATCTGTGTAAAAAGTTCAAAATGATTACGATTGGTTTTCAGATAGCCCTCTTTCTGGAGCTTGCCCAGCTCCACGGACATGGCTGCCCGCTCCACACAGAGATAATCCGCCAGTTGTTGCCGGTCATAGGGAATGGTGAAGCTGAGCTTGCCCTGACGCATGGATTCTGCCGACAGATAAGACAGAAGCTTGTCGCGGGTATTTCGTTTTCCCATATGGGTGATTTTATTGTTCAAATTCAGCACCTTCCGTGCCATAACGGATACCAGATTGCGGATCAGCTTGTTGTGATGGGCGCAGGCGGAAACACAGGTCTGCATGAGCCGATTCATATTCATCAGCATGATCTCGCAGTCCTCCACTGCCACTACGCTCATATTCAACACAGCACCGGGCGTGGCGGCAAAGGGCTCTGCAAAATACTCTCCCACTCCGATTCTATCCACGATATTTCTGTGTCCCCATAGGTCCTCCTGCACAGCAAGAACACTGCCGGACAGTACAAGACCCATGGATTCTGTGCTGTCACCCACCCGAAAGACATAGGAATCCTTCTCTTTCTTCATGGTGGTGGCATTGACACAATGTAGGACAGACAAAATTTCCTCATCTGTCAACCCCTGAAAGAACGGGCTGTTTCTCAATACAAACAGGTACTGTTCCATAGATAGCTCCTTTGGGCGGTTTTCTCCATGATAGCAAGTTTTGGGTGTTTTTTCAATCCTTGACGCTTCCGTCAATGCCAACAGTCACCACCTGCCAGGGGATGAACTTTCCACTTTCCTGCAGAGCCTTTTTGGCGGCAAATTCCAGACCGCCACAGCAGGGCACTTCCATCCGCACGATGGTCACACTTTGAATATCGTTGTGCTTGAGAATTTCGGTGAGCTTTACCCCGTAGTCCACTCCGTCCAGCTTGGGGCAACCGATGAGGGTCACCTTTCCACGGATAAAGTCCTCGTGGAAGCGGGCGTAGGCATAGGCGGTGCAGTCGGCGGCAATGAGCAGCTTTGCACTATTAAAATAAGGGGCTTGGATAGGGGCTAACTTGATCTGCACAGGCCAGTTCTGAAGCTGAGAATTGCTTGCAACCTGAGGCAGGGGAGCGGTGTCCCTCTGGATAGCCTGAGAGGCCGAGCCGGGACAAGAACCTGTGGAACAGGCGTGTCCGTTCTTTGCCATATTGGCCTTCACGGCTTCCTCGTCATAAGGCAGAGCCTCCCGCTCCACAAACCGAATTGCCCCGGTGGGGCAGGTGGGCAGGCAATCTCCCAGCCCATCGCAGTAGTCATCCCGCAGGAGGGTGGCCTTTCCGTCCACCATGCCGATGGCTCCCTCGTGGCAGGCTTCGGCGCACGCACCGCAGCCGTTGCACTTTTCTCGGTCTATCTCAATGATTCTTCTTTTCATGTTCCCACTCCTTTTTCTGATTGGCAGCAATTTCCATCATAGCATTATACATTTCTTCGCCTACGCATTGCTTGGCGTATTTGCACCACTGGACACAGCTTAAGGTATCGTTGTATGCCACAAATCCGCAATGCTCACAGGGCATTTGGGTGTCGATGGAAAACATCTCGATCTCATGCCCGCAATTGGGGCAGATCTTATCAATAATGGTAGGAGTCCTGGGTTTGCCTTGGCAACCTGACATAGTCATGGACGATCCCTCCTTTCTTTTTCTGTTAGCATTATAACATAAAAATTAACAATATGTATGTTTGAAATCAAACAAATAATCACGGATGAACAGAATGTGGATGTGCTCGGTGAACTGCCTCTGCCATTGACACTCAGGTAGGGATTTGTTATAATATGTCAGGAATTTACAAGCGTGATTTTGGGACAAAGAGCCCTGTCAACGCGCAGGAGGTTAGATCATGTTTCAAGGTATCGATGCATTTAAGAAAGCTCTGAAAGCGGATCAGGAGCTTTATGTCTATGAAAGCTCCGTGGACGCCGGGGAAAATCTGGCAGGCGCTATTGTCCGTCTGGGTCTGGATAAGTGTCTGGCAGTCATGGGTGATACTTCCGCCTTTGCAGGCACCATGCGGGGTGAGATCAAGCTCTGCCCTCTGAGCGTGGAAAACGCCCGGGCTCTGCACAACGTGTTCTCCTACACCAAGCCCTGCAGCCATGCCGGTCATCCCTTCACCTTTGGTCTGGGCGACCGTCTGGGTCTGGCCACTCCCGGCCAGCTCCGCGCTGTTGAGGAATATGGCGTATTCCCCATTCTGGCTCAGCAGTCCATCCGTGAGCTGAACCTGACCGGCCGTACTTACGACGATGTCATCGCCGCCGCCACCTTTGGTGTGTTCCAGGCCGGCTATAAGGGCGGTTACGGCGCAGACGGCGACCACCTGAAGACCGAGGACGAGATTCGCTACGCCATCGGCAGTGGCTGCACCATGATCACGCTGGACTGCTCCGAGCATCTGAATATGTACGCCGCCGACTGCTCCGAAGCAGAGGTGGATAAGGCCTATGCCGAGCTGCCCGCTGAGGTCAAAGCCCATTACGAGGCGGGCTACCTGAATCAGGAGCTTCCCGTGGTAGGCAAGATCGCGGAAAATGAGTTCCGTCGCTCTGTGGTCATGTTCTGGAAGGCCATCATCCACGCCAAGAACTGCTACCGTTACATTGAGCAGATCAAGACCGCTCCTGTGGACTTTGAGGTCTCCATCGATGAGACCCGCTCCATCACCACCCCTCTGGACCATTTCCTCTTTGCATCCGAGCTGGAAAGAGACGGCGTTCATCCTACCAGCCTTGCACCTCACTTCTCCGGTGAGTTTGAAAAGGGCATCGAGTACAGCGGTGATCTCAACGCCTTTGCCCGGGACTTTGAGGTCCATCAGAAGATCGCTTCCCACTATGGCTATAAGCTCTCCGTCCATTCCGGCTCTGATAAGTTCTCCGTGTTCTCCACAGTAGGCCGTGTCACCGGTTGCCATGTCCATGTGAAGACCGCCGGCACCAACTGGTTGGAGGCCGTGCGCGTCCTGGCAGAGCATAACCCCGAGCTGTACCGCAAAGCCCATAAGTTTGCGCTGGAGCACCGCCCTGAGGCAGAGAAGTATTACCACGTCTCTACCGATGCCACGGAGATTCCCAACATCGATTTGCAGAATGACGCTTACCTGCCTGAGTACCTGCAGCTGCCCGCATCCCGCCAGACCCTGCACATCACCTACGGTCTGCTGCTCAACGAGCCTTGGTTTGCCGATGCGTTCTTCACCTTTATGGCAGAGCATGAGGAGGACTACTACGAAGGTCTGCGCCGGCATATCGGCCGCCATCTGGAGTACCTGACCAAGTGATAACAAACAAAAGAACGATGCCAATTGGCATCGTTCTTTTTTTGTTCAGGAAAGATTAACTTAGGCCTTGCCGGCGCAGCCCAGAACGTTCACCAGCTTGTGGCGGACCAGTTCCTTGATGTTGGCACGGGCGGGCTTCAGGTACTCGCGGGGATCGAACTTGTCGGGATGCTCATTGAAGAACTGACGGATGGTGCCGGTCATGGCCAGACGCAGATCGGAGTCGATGTTGATCTTGCAGACGGACAGGGCAGCGGCCTTGCGGAGCTGTTCTTCGGGCACGCCGATGGCGTTGGGCATCTTACCGCCGTTGGCGTTGACCATGGCCACATAGTTCTGAGGCACGGAGGAAGAGCCGTGGAGCACGATGGGGAAGCCGGGCAGACGGCGGGTCACCTCTTCCAGAACGTCGAAACGCAGGGGAGGGGGAACCAGAATACCATCCTCGTTGAGGGTGCACTGCTCGGGAGTGAACTTGTCAGGGGCGTGGGAAGTGCCGATGGCGATGGCCAGGGAGTCACAGCCGGTCTTGGACACGAACTCCTCGACTTCTTCGGGACGGGTGTAGGAAGCGGCTTCGGCGGAAACGTTGACTTCGTCTTCGATGCCGGCCAGAGAGCCCAGCTCAGCCTCGACCACGACACCGCGGTCATGGGCATACTCCACGACCTTCTTGGTGATCTCGATGTTCTCGGCGAAGGGCTTGGAGGAAGCGTCGATCATGACGGAGGTGAAGCCACCGTCGATGCAGGACTTGCAGGTCTCAAAGCTGTCGCCGTGATCCAGATGCAGGGCGATGGGGATCTCAGGGCACTCGATGGCAGCGGCTTCCACCAGCTTCACCAGATAGGTGTGATTGGCGTAGGCACGTGCACCCTTGGAGACCTGCAGGATAACGGGGGCGTTCTCCTCTTTGCAGGCTTCGGTGATGGCCTGAACGATCTCCATGTTGTTGACGTTGAAGGCGCCGATGGCGTAACCGCCGTTGTAAGCCTTCGCGAACATTTCCTTGGTATTGACGAGGGACAAGGGTAACAACTCCTTCTCTTAAAAAATTCTAAAAACATCTTATCAAATCCTGCAAAAAAATGCAATAGACGAAGTTTACAAGATGCGAGTTTTGTGCTATATTGTATTTGTTGAGATTTGGGCTTTCCCAATGGATTTTGTTGAAGAAACCAGATTTATGGTTAAATTTTTGGAGGTAATCACTATGAACACACCCCTGAAGGGCGCAGCGATCATCGGTCAGTCCGGTGGCCCGTCTTCCGTCATCAATGCCAGTGCCTACGGCGTCATCAAGACTGCTCTGGAGAGCGAGCATATCACCACCGTCTACGGTGCCAATCACGGCATCAAGGGCGTTCTCAATGACCGCCTGATGATCATGGACAAGGAAGATCCCGCAGAGCTGGCGCACCTGCTCTACACCCCTTCTTCCGCTCTGGGCTCCTGCCGGTATAAGATCGCCGATCCCGATGTGGATGATACCGATTATAAGCGTATTCTGGAGATCTTCAAGAAGTATGATGTCCGTTATTTCTTCTATAACGGCGGTAACGACTCCATGGATACCTGCAATAAGATCTCCAAGTATATGGCCAAGGTGGGCTATGACTGCCGTGTCATCGGCGTGCCCAAGACCATTGACAACGACCTGTTCGGCACGGACCATTGCCCCGGCTTCTCCTCTGCCGCCAAGTATATCGCCACTTCCATTATGGAAGTCTCCCGTGACAGCCATGTCTACGATACCGGTATGATCACCGTCATCGAGTGTATGGGTCGCCACGCCGGCTGGCTGACTGCCGCCGCGGAGCTGGCCAATGCCATGGGCGACGGTCCTGACTTCATCTATGTCCCCGAAGTGGATTTCGATATGGACAAGTTCGTGGCTGACGTCTCCGCCCGCTATGCCCAGAACAAGAACTGCATCGTGGCTGTGTCCGAGGGCATCCACTATGCCGACGGCCGTTTCGTCTCCGAGGCTGAGACCTCCGCCACCGATGGCTTCGGCCATGCCCAGCTGGGCGGTCTGGCTGCCAAGCTGGCCAACATCATGAAGGAAAAGACCGGCGCCAAGGTTCGTGGCATCGAGCTGAGCCTGCTGCAGCGTTGTGCTACCCACTGCGCTTCCGGCAACGATATTCAGGAGAGCTTCTCCGCCGGTAAGGCCGCTGTGGAAGCCGCTCTGGCCGGTGAGACCGATAAGATGGTGGGCTTCGAGTGCTCCCGTGAAAACGGCTACACCTGCAAGACCAAGCTCTTTGAACTGAGCAAGGTCGCCAACTTCGAAAAGAAACTGCCTCTGGAGTGGATCAACGCCGAAGGCAACGGCATCACCCAGGGCTTCGTGGACTACTGCCTGCCTCTGATTCAGGGTGAGACTCCCATGATCAAGGAAAACGGTCTGCCCCGTTTCTGCCACCTGAAGAAGGTTTTTGCTGAATAATTTTCTCCGTCATAAAGAGCATCCTTGTCCATAGATTTGGACAAGGATGCTTTTTTTCGGGAGGGGAGAATATGGAACAGTTGGCGACCATTTTAGCCCGATGGGTCTGGGGCGTACCGGCCATGGTGCTGATGCTGGCAGTGGGGCTTTTGCTGACCATGAAGACCCGCTTTATTCAGGTGCGGAAGCTGGGTGCGTCCCTAAAACTGGTGGGCAGAAGCCTGTGTAGACCGGCAGGGGAGGGCGTCTCCCCTTTTCAGGCGGTGTGTACCGCTCTGGCGGCTACGGTAGGCACAGGAAATATCGCCGGCGTAGCCGGGGCTTTGGCTCTTGGAGGGCCCGGGGCGGTGTTCTGGATGTGGGTTTCCGCCTTTTTGGGTATGGCCACCAAGTATGCCGAGGTGGCGCTGTCTTTGCGTTATCGCACAAAAGATGCCCGGGGTCAGTGGGTCGGAGGCGCTATGTATACCATCCGGCAGAATTTCAGCCCGTCATGGCAGTGGCTTGGGGTGGCTTTTGCCGGCTTTGCCATGCTGGCATCCTTGGGTATGGGCAATATGGCACAGGTCAATACCATCTCCACCGTGGTGCTGACAGCAGTAAAACAATATGCTCCGGAACTTCGACCGGAGCCAGTCACGTTATTCGTTGGAGCGGTATCTGCCGTGTTGGTGGCTATGGTGACCTTTGGCGGGGCAAAACGGGTAGGTCAGGTCATGGAACGCCTTGTGCCCTTTGTGGCGGTCATCTATATTCTGGGTAGCCTCTGGGTCATTTTTGGGCACATGGAGCGGATTCCCCAAGCCTTTGCAGATATTATCCGGGGCGCTTTCGACCCACGGGCTTTGCTGGGAGGCGGAGCAGGCATCGGAATCGGGCAGGCCATGCGCTGGGGCGTGTCCCGGGGTGTTTTCTCCAATGAGGCGGGACTTGGCTCTGCGCCTCTGGTCCATGCCTCTGCCGAGGCCTTGCCGGAGGAGCAGGGACTGATGGGTATTTTCGAAGTCTTTCTGGATACCCTTGTCCTTTGTACCCTGACTGCCCTGACCATTCTGGTCAGCGGGATACCCATCCCCTACGGTCACAGTGCCGGGGCGGAGCTGGTGAGCTTTGCTCTGGAAACTGTAATGGGTAGTTGGTCGGCAGGGGTCTTGGCAGTGTGCGTCACCCTGCTGGCTCTGGCAACTCTTATGACCTGGCAGCTTTATGGCCTGCAATGCGCCGGGTTTTTGTGGGGAGAGCCGGGAGAGCACCTCTACCGGCTGGTCTATGTGGCGGTCATCGTTCTGGGTGCGACCATGGAAATGTCGGCCGTCTGGGCGTGGGCGGATGTGTGCAACGGCCTCATGGCTTTGCCCAATTTAGCTACACTTCTGGTGTTGCGAAATAAGATACCCGTCAGAAATAGCCCGCTTCCATCAGAACCTCCAGACAGAAATTGACTTCTTCATCGGTAAACAAACTGCCGTATTTGCCCTGAATCACCAGAGCTTCCAGACCCAGCTCCAGATGTCCGCATTTTTGCAGAGCATCGAAGCCGTCGGACAGACGACCCCGCCGACAAAGCTCACGAACAGTCTCCACACCGCCTCGGGTCTGCAAAGTTTCCACCAACCGCTTGGTGGGACAGCCGTGGGCCAGCA
>JAZSAW010000123.1:0-28729 GCA_045602105.1 Candidatus Avilachnospira sp. | reverse complement strand
TTTCTGGAGATATTGCAAAAATAAGGAACGGCCAATGGCCGTTCCTTTTGTTTATCGTTTATTGTACTGTTCCAGACCCAGCTTCAGCAGTTCCATGGCACGCTTCAGGCGATCCTTTTGCAGGACGTAGGCGATGCGAATCTCGTTGACGCCTTTGCCCGGTGTGCCGTAGAAGGATGCCCCGGGAGCAAACATGACCGTTTCGCCCTGATCCTCAAAATCCGTCAGCAACCATTGCTGGAAGGCATCCGCGTCGTCCACAGGCAGGGCTGCCATGAGATAGAACGCCCCCTCCGGTTCTGCCACTGTGACACCGGGAATCTCCCGCAGGCAGGAAAGGACTGTATCCCGGCGAGCCCGGTATTCCTCCCGGCAACGGGTAAAAAATGCTTCGTCCACACCATAGAGGGATGCCGCGCCGATCTGGTCCAAAGTGGCGACAGACAGTCTGGCCTGACACAGCTTCAGCACCTGTGCCATCAGCTCGTGATTTTTGGAAATGATCGCGCCGATTCGCGCGCCACAGGCGGAAAACCGCTTGGAAACAGAATCGATCAGCACCACATTCTGCCCGGCCTCCGGGAAGGACGCCAGAGATTCAGCCATGCCGTCGCCACCGTAGAAAAACTCCCGGTAGACCTCATCGCCGATGAGATACAGGTCATGCTCTACGGCAATATCCACCATGATCTGCAGTTCCTCCCGGCTCAGGACAACGCCTGTGGGATTGCCGGGCGTAGTCAGGATAATGGCGCGGGTCTTGTCGGTGATGCGGGATTCGAACTTCTCCCGGCTGGCATAGCGGTAGCTCTCCTCCACGGAGGTGGGAACAGGGACGATGCGCCCGCCGGCCATGTTGACAAAGGTGGTATAGTTGGGGTAAAAGGGCTCTGCCACAAGAACCTCACTGCCTTCGTCCAGAATGGACAGCATAAGCATTTGCAGAGCCTCCGAGCCACCGGTGGTGATGAGGATGTCCTCCGGGGTGTAGTCTGCGCCCAGCTTTTTGTAGTAATTCACAATGGCGCCGACCAGATCATCCCTGCCGGGCGCGGACATATATTCCAGCACCTTTTTATCAAAATCCCGGAGGGCTTCAAAGAAGCGGGGCGGGGTCTGAATATCCGGTTGACCGATATTGAGATGGTAGATCTTGCGTCCCATGCGCTGTGCCTGAACGGCAAAGGGATGGAATTTCCGCATGGGGGACTGACCACAGCTTTGTATTTTCTGGGATAACTGCATAGGATTGCTCCTTTCACCAAAGGATGGGGATGTATAAATTCTGTCATTCTATTATATCCCAAGTAGTCGGATTTGTCATCAACAATTTAAAGCGGATAAGAATCAGCCAAAGAAAATCGCCTCTGTCGGAGTGACAGAGGCGGTGCAGCCTGTCAAAAACCTAGTTTTTTGGCAGGCTGGCAGAGGTCAAGGAAGCCGTCAAGACAAGCAATTCGCCCTTGTCGGCGTATGCTGATACGGTAAAGGGCGAATTGTGCAGTAAGTCAAAACGCCTTGCCCTGCAAGGATTTGCGGGGTTTCCTGCAACGATACAGTCTGATTTTCCCTGCTTGTAATAAATTTGAACCCACCAACTGTCAAAATCTTCGTTTTGACGTTTGGCGGGTTCTTTGACACTCTGAAAGAAAATCGCCTCTGTCAGATTGACAGAGGCGATAATTTTTAGCCTTCCTTGTAGGAGACCACCAGACGGCGGTTGGGCTCAGTGCCCACAGAATGGGTGGACACGCCTTCCACGTCCTGCAGGGCGGCGTGGATCACATGACGCTCATAGGCGTTCATGGGCTCAAGGGTGATGCTCCGGCGATACTTGACCACCTTTCCGCTGACCTTCATGGCCAGACGGCGCAGACTCTCCTCCCGCTTCAGGCGGTAGTTCTCTGCGTCCACGTTGATCCGGGCACGCTTGGTGCTTTCCCGGTTGACAGCGTAGTTGGTCAGATGCTGGATGGCGTCCAGGGTCTCGCCCCGGCGACCAATGAGCATACCCAGATTTTCACCCACCAGATCTACCTGATAGGTATCGGAATCGGTCTTCCATGCATGGGGCACAGCGTCGGAGGACATATGCTCCAGCAGACCCTTGATAAACACTTCGATCTGCTGTTCCACAGAGCCTTCTTCAGCCACGGCGTATTCCTTGGGCTCGGCCTTGACTTCGGGAGCGGGCTTACGCTCGGGACGGGGCTTTGCGGGCTGCTGGGGCTTTGCGGGCTGCTGGGGTTTTGCAGGCTGAGCCTTGGGCTCATTGATGGGCTTGGGCGCTTCCTGCTTGGGCTCGGTCTTTCTGGGCTTGGAACGGGAAGCGGAGGACAGAGCCGGTGCAGGACCGGTCTGCTCATCGGGAGCTTCGTAGGTCACCTTGACCTTGGCGGGAGTCCCGCCGATTCCCAGAAAGCCGGATTTGGGGTTTTCCAGAACCTCGACAGACACGCTGTCCCGATCCATGTTCAGCTCCTGCAGCGCCGATTCAATGGCCAGGTCGATGGTCTTGCCGGTGGCGGTAATGAATTTTTCCATTTCCAAACTCCTTATTCGGATGCTTCGTCCGCAGACGCGCGCTTATACCGGTCAGGGTCATAGGCGCGACCACGGCAATAGGGGCGGTCGGCAATGCCGGAGGGGCATTTTTCCGTATCCACCGCTTGGGGGGCGTCGGGGTCGATACCGGCCTTTTCCATCTGGAAACGGCGGGCCTGATTTTCCTTTTCCTCGCGCTCCTTGCGTTCAAGTTTTTTCTTGCTGGTATTTTCCGTAATGCCGTCGGGATTGGCGGCACGGCGGGCGGCACGCTGACGCTCTTTTTCCGCTGCTTCAGCTTCCAGCTTGGCGGCCTTTGCCCGGCGCACTTCGTCTTCCGCGTCATAGATCTTGCGGTAGTGGACGGTCAGGAAGGAATCGATGACCAGACTAAAGACAGACTGGGCGATCCAGTAGACCGTGACGGCGGCGGGCATGGAGAAGCCGATCCACACGGACACCAGAGGCATGAGATACAGCATGGTGTTCATGGACTGGGCGGTTTTGGCGGCGGCCTCATCCTTCTCGCCCTTGTCGTTGGTAGCCACGGAGCTGTTGAGCTTCTGGCTGACGAAGGAGCTGAGCAGGTTGGACGCGCCGGACAGGACAGGGAGCAGGAACAGACCAACGCCGTTCCAGTCGGTAGCCTGCCAGACCTTCCATGTGGGGATCTGCGCCAAGTTCAGTCCAAGGAAAGAGAAATCGATGGGCTGGAGCATTTCGGCAGACAATGTGGGGATGGCTTCCAGAATTTCCTGACTGTAAGTGCTCACATGAGCGGCGGCGGTCAGCTGATGGAAGAAGCTGTTACCGGTATAGGTCACGTGATCACCGATGATCTCCACGATCCGGGCGGCGTCTTCCGCCGGAATGTGCATCATGTAGGTCAGGGGCTCACGGACGACATAGTACAGAGGAAGCAGGATCAGCAAAGGAATAAAGCTCCACAGGCAGCCACCGGTGGTGGAAACGCCTTCTTCCTTATACAGATTCATGAGCTCCTGCTGATACTTGGCCTTGTCATCGCCGTACTTGGCTTCCAGAGCCTTGGCCAGAGGGGCGATCCGGGACATTTTTAGCATACTCTTCTTGCTCTTGGCGTTCATGGGCAGAAGCACCAGCTTGAGGATCAGAGAGAAGAGGATCAGCGCCAGACCGTAGTTGCCGGCGAACTGATACAGCCAGTCCAGCAGATAGCCAAAGGGGATCTTGATGAATTCCATGTTGTGGTTTCCTCCTAAGGTTTTTAGGGGACGGGGTCAAAGGGGTCATGCCTTGTGAATGGGTGACAGCGTAAAAACCGCTTCAGGGCCAGCCAGCCTCCCTTTCCCGCGCCGTATTTTTCGATGGCCTCCCGGGCGTACTGGGAGCACGTGGGAATGTATCGGCAACGGGGCGGACACAGGGGAGATATTTGGCGCTGATAAAATTCAATCAGCCTGAGCAGGAGATGTTTCAACTTCAGCTTCCTCTTTCCGCAGAACGCCCAGCTTCCCCGCAAGGGAGAGATAGGCGTTTTCCAGCTTTTGGTAAGGGGCGTCCACAGCTCTGGAGCGGGCGACCACCACCAGATCCCATCCGGGCTGAAACTGCCCTTCATGGAGGCGGTAGATCTCCCGCAGACGGCGACGGACGCGGTTACGCACCACAGCGTGCCCCAGCTTGGCACTGACGGTGTAGCCCACCCGGTTTTCACCGGAATTGTTCTTCCTGCAGTACAAAACCAGATACTTGTTGGCACTGGATCGGCCTTTCTGGTAGAGCCGGCGGAACAGGTGATTGGCTTTGAGGGATCTTGAAAATTCCATGGGAAACCAAAACTCCTGACAAACGGACAGGGCGAACAGAATAGCTTCTATTCGCCCCGTATCAAACTAATTTTGGCGGTATACGCGGCCCAAACGACTTAGGCGGACAGCTTTGCTCTGCCCTTTGCACGGCGGCGAGCCAGAACCTTACGGCCGTTCTTGGTGGCCATTCTCTGACGGAAACCATGCACCTTGGATCTGTGACGCTTTTTGGGCTGATAGGTACGAAGCATTGTGTACACCTCCTGTAAAATTATGCTCAACAGCCACGGATCTCGTGACCGTAGCAAGTGTGTCGGGGCGCATCCCAGAGATACGCACGAGGTATTATAGCAAAGTTTCTGTCAAGATGTCAACAAAAAAATCATGAAATTTCCTGCTTTTCTCTATATAGTGGTGAGAAAATCCGCAGATACATTTTGTAGTGGCGAGAAAAGGCGTTGACAAACCTTTTTTGGGAGAATACTATATAAAAGAGAAAGTAGCCGTAGGTTGCGGGAAGGAGGGTCTGCCATGATCGATCAGCACAGCTTTATTGAACATACCCTCATGGGGCTTTTGTCCCAGAAGAAGTACCGCTCCCTGCGGGACATCCTCTCCACCATGAATCCCGCCGATCTGGCAGGGGTGCTGGATGAACTGGATGAACAGCGTTTGCCGGTGGTGTTCCGTCTGCTCCCCAAGGAGCTGGCGGCGGAGGCTTTCGTGGAAATGGACGCCCAACAGCAGGAACTGCTGATCCGGGGCTTTTCCGATACGGAGCTGAGAGATGTGCTCAGCGAGATGTTCGTGGACGACGCCGTGGACGTCATTGAGGAGATGCCCGCCAATGTGGTCCGGCGTATTCTGGCTCAGGCCGACCCGGAACTGCGCAAGCAGATCAATGAGATCCTCCGCTATCCCGAAGACTCCGCCGGCTCTATCATGACCACGGAGTATGTGTCCCTGCGCCCCAATATGACCGTGGAGGAGGCCATTTTGCGCATCCGCCGGACAGGGGTGGACAAGGAGACCATCTATACCTGCTATGTCACCCGCGACCGCCATCTCATCGGCATGGTCTCCGTCAAGGATCTGCTTCTGTGTGCCGACGACGAGACCCCCATTGCCGATATTATGGAGGAAAACGTCATTTCCGTCGGCACTCACGACGATCAGGAGCAGGTCGCTCAGATGTTTTCCAAGTACAACTTCCTTGCTCTGCCTGTGGTGGATGCGGAACAGCGGATGGTGGGCATCATCACCTTTGATGACGCCATGGACGTTATGGAAGACGAGGCCACGGAGGATATGGAAGTCATGGCCGCTATGCTTCCCTCAGACAAGCCCTACGCCAGAGAAGGCGTCATGGAGCTGGTGAAGCGCCGTATTCCGTGGCTGATGATCCTGATGCTCTCGTCTACCTTTACGGGTATCATCATCCATCATTTTGAATCCGCTCTGGCAGTCTGCGCCGTCCTGACGGCCTTTATCCCCATGCTCATGGGCACAGGCGGTAACTCCGGCTCACAGTCCTCTGTGGCCATTATCCGCAGTCTGTCTCTGGGCGAGGTGGAATTCAAGGATCTGCCGTGGATCATCTGGAAGGAGATTCGGGTGGCGGTGCTGTGTGGCATAGGGCTGGCACTGGCCAACTTCGCCAAGATGCTTCTCGTCGACCGGATGCTTCTGTCTAACCCCGATGTGACGGTCTTTGTGGCGCTGGCAGTCAGCCTGACGCTGGTGGTGGTGGTCATTCTGGCCAAGGTCATTGGCTGTATTTTGCCTGTGCTGGCAAAAAAGGTGGGTCTTGACCCGGCGGTCATGGCTTCACCCTTTATCACCACCATTGTGGACGCTCTGTCCCTGCTGACCTATTTTGCCGTGGCCAACGCCATGCTGTTATAACAAAAAATGCCTGAACGGCGCACACCGCTCAGGCATTTATTGGCTTTGTATCTTACAGAGCACTGACATTGACAGCACGCATCTTGCCGTTGTCCTTGGGATCGGGCTCTACGTCGTAGGAGACCTTCTGGCCTTCTTCCAGCTTCTTGAAGCCTTCACACTGGATGGCGGAGAAGTGCACGAACACATCGCCACTGCCGTCATCGTTGGAGATGAAGCCGTAACCCTTTTCTGCGTTGAACCACTTGACAGTACCGTTCATCATGATTATTAACCTCCCTGCTAGTCTTTCCCATTCCGATAATAAAAAATCCCACACAAGGGTCGTGCACAATTCCGACACGAACGCAACCTGTGAGGGACATACATTATTCAGAATATGTTAAAATATTACACATTCTGCCAGAAAAGTCAAGCATAATTATTTGGCAGAAATCCTGCATTTTTTTGGATTTGTTCGATAAAATCGGACATTGTTCAAAAATTCATCGATTTATTGAAATAAATCGCCAAAAAAGAGGTAAAAAATATGAATTTTCAAGTGCTGGCCGTAGGCGATGTGGTAGGCGCTCCGGGGCTGAAAACCCTGAGAAGAGTCCTGCCGAAACTGCGGAAACAATATCAGATCGACTTCTGCGCCGTCAACGGGGAAAACGCCTCCATGACCGGTCTGACGCCTGATCAGGCGGAGGAAATATTGGATGCCGGAGGGGATGTCATCACCCTGGGCAATCACACATGGAACAGGCGGGAGATCTGCCGGTATCTGGACGATGAGCCCCGCATCCTGCGCCCTGCCAACTTTGCCCCTCAGCTTCCCGGCAGAGGGGTGGGGGTCTATGACACAAGTTTTGGACAGATCGCCGTGGTCAATCTCATCGGGCGGTGCGGTCTGGACTGGAACGCCGATAATCCCTTTACCAAAATGGACGGGATACGAAAATCCCTTGATGGGCTTCCCGTGCTGGTAGATTTTCATGCCGAAGCCACTTCGGAGAAACTGGCTCTGGGCTATGATCTGGACGGCAAGGTGTCCGCTCTCTGGGGCACCCATACCCATGTGCCCACGGCAGACCTGCGGATCTTGCCCAAGGGGACGGGGTATATCACCGATCTGGGCATGACCGGACCGATGGATTCAGCCCTTGGGGTAGACCCCGCTCAGTCCATCGCCACCTTCCGTGGGGAGCTGGCGGGTCGGTTTGCCCCGGCACAGGGCAAATGCTGGCTCTGCGGAGCGGTGTTTACCCTGGATACGGAAACGTGGAAATGTATCCAAACCCAGCAAATTCAGGTCATTGTGGATGAAGCATAAAAACGGAGAAACAAAAATGACGGAGAAATTATACTATATGGATTCCCATCTGCGGGAATTTACCGCCAAAGTCCTGTCCTGCGCCCCTATGGGGGACAAGTGGGCGGTGGTACTGGATCGCACCGCCTTTTATCCCGAAGGAGGCGGTCAGCCGGGAGATCGGGGCACCCTTGGCGGGGTGACGGTCACCGATACTCGGGAAAAGGACGGTCAGCTTATCCATCTTTGCGATGCACCTCTTACCCCCGACACCACCGTGGAGGGCGTGCTGGACTGGCAGCGCCGGTTTTCCCTCATGCAGCAGCACAGCGCGGAGCATATGGTCAGCGGTCTGCTCCACAGTACCTACGGCTATGACAATGTGGGCTTTCACATGGGAAAGGACACCGTGACCATCGATTTTAACGGCGTTTTGACGGAACAGCAGTTGGAAGAACTGGAAAACCGGGTCAATCTGGCCATCTGGGAAAATACTGCCGTGGAGGTCACCTATCCCACGGCGGAGGAGCTGAAAAACCTGCCCTACCGGAGCAAAAAGGAGCTGACCGGGCAGGTACGAATCGTGCATTTCCCCGGCATGGACCTATGCGCCTGCTGTGGCGTTCATGTGGAACACACGGGAGAGATCGGTCTGGTAAAATTCCTCTCCTGCCAGAAGTTCCATGAGGGCGTGCGAATCGAGATGCTTGCCGGCGCGCCGGCTGTGGAGCATCTGTGCCGGGTATGGGAGCAAAACCGGAGGGTGTCCAATCTCCTGTCCGCCAAGGCATTTGAGACAGCCGAGGCTGTGGAACGCCTGCAACAGGAGCTGTCCCAGACCAAGTACCGCCTGTCCCGATTGGAGGAACAGCTTTTCGCCCAAAAGGCGGAGGCTCTGCGGGGCAAGGGAGATGTTGTGCTCTTTGAGGAAGGCTTAAATCCCGACGGTCTGCGCCGTCTGGCGGATGCAGTCCAGAAAACCTGCGGAGGACGCTGTGCCGTCTTCTCCCCTGTGGACGGAGGATTCCAGTATGCCATGGCACAGACAGACGGCGATCTGCGGGAGCTGTGCAAGGCACTTAATCAGCAGTTAAACGGCCGTGGCGGTGGAAAGCCCGGCTTTGTGCAGGGCTCTGTCCGGGCTGACCGCAAGGACATCGAAGCATTTTTCGCCCAAAGATGAAACGAGGAATATCCATGAAAATCGGAAAAAAGCTCCGGGGAATAGTCATTGCCCTTGGGGTTCTGGCACTGGTGCTTGTGCTGACAGTGGCGGGTCTGGGCATTTATGTCCGGCAGACCGCTCGCCCTTACCTGCTGACCGTGGAAGAAGCAAGAGGGCTTGAGGCAGACTGTATTCTGGTGTTGGGCTGTGGCGTCCGTCCCGACGGGCAGCCCTCTTTTATGCTCCGGGACAGACTGGAAAAAGGTCTGGAGCTCTTCGAAGCCGGGGTCGCTCCCAAGCTTCTCATGAGCGGTGACCACGGACGGACGGATTACGATGAAGTGGGCACAATGAAAGCGTATGCCATGGAAGCGGGCGTGCCATCGAGTGATGTGTTCTGCGACCATGCGGGTTTTTCTACCTATGAAAGTATGTATCGGGCGCGGGATATTTTCTGCGCCAAACAGGTGGTCATCGTGTCTCAGCAGTATCACCTGTATCGGGCGGTCTACGATGCCCGGGCACTGGGTCTGGAGGCTTGGGGCGTACCGGCGGAGGATATTGCCTATCTGGGGCAGGGTCTGCGGGACTTCCGGGAGCTTCTGGCCATCAACAAGGACGTATTTTACTGTTTGTTTAAGCCCGAGCCCACCTTTTTGGGGGATGCCATCCCGGTGAGCGGGAATGGCGACCTGTCCAACGGCTGAAAAGGAGAATTTGCGTGAGACCCTTGTATTACGATTCCCATGCCCATTATGATACCGCCCGTTTCCGGGAGGACAGGGATGCGTTGCTTGCCTCCATGGCGGAAAACGGCATTGGCGGGATCATCAATGTGGGCTGTGACCTGACCTCCAGTTTGCGCTCTATCACCCTGGCGGAGCAGTATGATTTCATCTACTGCGCCGTAGGCAGTCATCCCGACGATGCCGACCATGTGGATGAGGCTCTGGTGGAGCAGTACCGTGATCTGACCAAAAAGCCCAAGGTGGTAGCCATTGGGGAGATCGGTCTGGACTATTATTATGAGGATGTCCCCCGACAGAAACAGCAGGAGGCGTTCCGGATGCAGATGGCTCTGGCGCAGGAGCTGGATATGCCGGTCATCGTCCATCAGCGGGACGCCTATGAGGACGCCCTGCGTATTGTGGATGAATTCCCCACCGTCCGGGGTGTGTTCCACTGCTTTTCCGGCTCGGTGGAGTATGCCAGAGAGCTGGTGAAGCGGGGATGGTATCTGGGCTTTACAGGAGTCATCACCTTTAAAAACGCCCGGAAAGCCGTGGAGGTCGCCCAGTGGGCGCCCCTGAATCGCCTGCTTCTGGAGACCGACTGTCCCTATATGGCCCCTGAGCCCTTCCGGGGCAGGCGGAGCGATTCCACCATGATTCCCAAAATGGCGGAAAAAATTGCCCAGCTTCGGGGTCTGCCGGTGGAGGAAATTGCCAAAATCACAAGGGAAAACACCAAGACCCTGTTTGGATTGGAGGACAGGCCGTGAAAAACATTCCCCTGTTTACGGGACAGCACGGCATGGCGTCACTGGTGTTTCGGGAGCTGTCTTTCAGCGGGTGCGCCTATGTACTGGTGCGGGCGGTGTGGAACGGACAGGTGGAGGCGTTTTTGGCAGAGTGTCGGGATTTTTGCCGTGCCGTAGGGGCAAAGGAGACCTTTGTGTGCCGGGAAGACGGCGAACTGCCCGGTGAGCCCGCCTATGAAGTGCTGAGGCTGTGCCGGGAGAAAGCGGGACTGCCCTTGCCGGAGCAGGCGGTGGAGCTGGAAGCCCTGTGCCCCAAAAACGGAAACACCTATCTGGATATTTACAATTCCTGCTTTCGGGAGGTATCCGGGGCGGCGTCCTACGACAGGCAGGACTTAAACCGGCTTTACGGTCAGGACTGTGCTTTTTTGGCAAAGGTAGACGGAAACTACGCCGGTGTGGCGGAAATTTCCAAAACCGGACTGGAAAGCATTGCTGTTTTGCCGGAATACCGGGGTCTGGGTCGTGACCTGAGCCTGACCGTCCTGCCTTTTGTGCCCAACACCCGGCTTACTCTGAAGGTGGCATCGGACAACGAGCGGGCAAGGACGCTCTATGACCGGCTGGGCTTTGCGGTGGAGGAAACGGAAAAACGCTGGTACAGATTGTAAAAATTCTTGGCAAGATTTGGTTTGGTGTGCTATACTGAACAAAAGTACGGAAAGAAGGGGCAAACATGGAACATAAGTTCACAAGGCTTCAGGTCATGCTGGTGGCAGGAGTATTGGCGGTGATCGCCTTTATTTTGCGGAAGATCCAGCTTGCCACGGCTTTTGATGTGGTGGGTGCAAGACCCGGAGCGGGCATTGGCTTTGCCATCGTGACCGTTCTGGCGGTGCTGGCCTTTGCCGGCTACGCATGGAGTCTGCGGGGTCGGAAAAAGTATCCCGCCATCACCAGTCGCTCTCTGCCGGTGCTTGCGGTGTCCGCTGTGGCAAGTATTCTGCTGCTGGTGGGCAGTATGATTCTGGCGGTCAGGTCTCAGCGGGAGGGCGATCTGCTTGTGGCGGCGCTCGGCGCGCTGACGGCAGTCAGCTGGGGCGCAACGGCTACCGCCCGGTATATGGGCAAGAAAATTCCCGTGGCGGTACTGCTTTTGCCTGCGGTATATTATGTGGTATATCTGATCTGCCAGTTCCGGTTTTGGACGAGAGATCCGGTGATATTGGACTACTGCTACGACCTGTTTGCCCTCATTTGCAATATGTTTGCCCTGTTCCATTTGGGTGGCTACGCCTTTGACAAGGGAAGTCGGCGTTTGACGGTATTTTTTGCCATGAGCGGTATGTTCTTCAATGCCGCCGCTCTGGCCGGCGCGGAGCTGACCGAGGCGCTGGGCTATCTGGGCGCTGGGCTCTGGCTGGGCGCAAATCTGTGGATACTCCTGCGACCCGGCAAGAAACGCCAGACAGAAGAATAAGATAAAAATCGGGAGGACGCCGTCCTCCCGATTTTTTGGAAAAAAGCGGAAAATTTTGACAGAGCATCTGAAATCGGCAAATCATCCCTGCGCCGTGAATTTCCGGGAAAAGACGCCGGGTACTTGCATTGGCTCTGTGGGGTTGGTATAATGAAATCGCTTAATTTGGGGAGGGAAATGCTTTGAATTCAACCAAACCTATTGGCTTTTTCGATTCCGGTCTGGGCGGAATCAGTGTGCTGAAGCACACCCGAAAGCTCCTGCCCGGTGAGGATTACCTCTATTACGGCGATTCTGCCCACGCCCCCTACGGCGTCCGTCCGGCAGGGGAAGTGGAGGAGCTTTGCGTCCGGGGTGTAGAGCGCCTGCTGGAGCAGGGGGTCAAGGCAGTGGTGCTGGCCTGCAACACAGCCACCTCCGTGGCGGTGACATATCTGCGGGAGCAGTATCCCCAAATTCCCTTTATCGGCACAGAGCCGGCATTAAAGCCGGCTGTGGAGCAGTTCCCCCAAGGGCGGATCTTGGTCATGGCGACAGCCACCACCTTGCAGGAAAACAAATTTCAGGAGCTTTGGGCGCAGTACCGTGAGGATGCGGACATCGTGCCTGTGCCCTGCAGTGGGCTGATGGAATTCGTGGAGCGTGGGGAGCTGGACGGCAGTGAGGTGGAAGCCTTTCTGAGAGAAAAGCTGACGCCCTTTATGGACAGACCCATAGACGCTGTGGTGCTGGGCTGTACCCACTATCCCTTCCTGCGTCCCGTGATCCAGCAGGTGGTGGGAGAGCGCACAGCCATCTTTGACAGCGCCGACGGCGTGGCTCGTCAGCTCCGTCACCAGCTGGAGAGCAGAGACTTGCTCAGTCCGTCTGTTACCGGCGGACAGGTCATCTTCCAAAACTCTCTGGATGACCCGGAAATTCTCCGCAGAAGCCGGGAACTTCTGGAATATGCCCAAGGATAAGGCTCTTTATTATAGTATCGCATTTATTCACTAAATGGGTAAAATGGAAAAAGTTTTTTGACTTTATTCAAGAAAAATGTTTGATATTTTCCCGGATTTGCGCTATAATAGACTGGTTAACTATATATGGACAAATGTGTACCATAGAAATACAAAAAAGCCGGCTTTTTGCCGTCTTTTGCCCCGGCAAAAGACGATGACCCTTTGCTTGCCGGTTTGGAAAAAAGACAAGGCGGGATCAAATCGTGAATACAAAAACCATGTTATATATCCTCAAGCGGGTGCTTCTGGCGATCTTGACGGTCTGGGTGGTCATCACCGTGACCTTCTTCGTCATGCGCGCTGTCCCCGGCGGTCCGTTCATGGGCGAAAAAGCCATCACGCCTGCCGCGCAGGCGGCGCTGGAGGCCAAATACGGACTGGACAAGCCGGTGTTTGAGCAGTATGTGACCTATCTCAAGGATGTGGTCACCCGGTTTGACTTCGGTCCCTCTCTGAAACAGCGGGGCAGAATGGTCATCGACGTCATTGGCGACGGCATGAGGACCTCCATCAAGCTGGGTCTGATCGCGGCAGTTTCCGCTCTGGGCACGGGCGTTGTCCTGGGCGCAGTGGCGGCCCTGCGCCGGAACAAGTTCATCGACCGGGTCATTATGGTCATTACCACGGCCTTTGTGTCCATGCCCTCATTCATTATGGGCTCTTTGCTTCTGGTTTTGTTTTCCGTCATGTGGGGACTGCTCCCCGCCAACGGCGCAACAGAGGGCGGACTGATCCTCCCGGTGGTGACTCTGGCTCTGTACCCCATGGCCTACACCACCCGTCTGACCCGCTCGTCCATGCTGGATGTGCTGGGACAGGACTATATCCGCACCGCCAAGGCCAAGGGCGTTTCCGGCGGACGGATCATCTTCGGCCATGCCCTGAAAAACTCCCTGATTCCTGTGCTGACCTACGCCGGTCCTATGCTGGCGTACATCGTCACCGGCTCTCTGGTGGTGGAGCAGATCTTTGCTGTGCCCGGCATCGGCCGTGCCTTCGTCAGCAGTATCCAGAACCGTGACTACCCTCTCATTATGGGTACGACCATCGTTCTGGCAAGCCTGATCGTTATTATGAACTTAGTCACCGACATCCTGTATAAGGTCGTCGATCCCAGAATCACTCTGGAGTAAGGAGGGAAGAAACCATGCTGAAAAAACCCTTTTCCATGCACGTGGACATGGACGCCTTCCTTCCCGCTTCCGATGCGGAAAAGGAATATATGGTGCAGATGCGCCCCTCCACCACCTTTTTTAAGGACGGTGTGCGCCGTCTGTGCAAAAATAAAGTGGCGCTTTTGAGCTTTATCATCATCGTCATCATTACCCTGACTACCATCTTCCTGCCCATGTTCTGGCCCTACGCCTATGACCAGCAGTTGGGTCTGACCCCGGGCAAGCCCATGGATCCGTCTTTCAACAACCTCGCCCCCATGGAGTATTCCCGCACGGAGCAGGCGAGAATCGATGCCGGAGAGCAGGTGTTCCCCCATCTGTTCGGCACGGACGCGCAGGGTCGTGACTACTTCATCCGGGTGGTCTACGGCGCAAGAATTTCTCTGGCCGTCGGCTTCTTTGCCAGTATCATCGTGCTGGTCATCGGCATGACCATCGGCGCGATCGCCGGCTACTGTGGCGGTAAGGTCGACCTGATCATCATGCGAATCGTGGATATTATCTACTCTTTGCCCGATATGCTCATGGTCATTCTTCTGGCCTCCGTTCTCAACGCCTCCGTATCCGGATTGGTGGCGGGCACGGCGCTGGAGAAGATCGGCACCAACATCATCAGCCTTTTTGTGGTCTTTGCCCTGCTGTACTGGGTGTCCATGGCCCGGCTGATCCGCGGACAGATCCTCTCTCTGCGGGAGCAGGAATATGTTCTGGCTGCCCGCGCCGCCGGCGCAAGAGGTGGCTGGATCATCCGCAAGCACCTGATCCCCAACTGCATCAGCGTGGTCATCATCTCCACCTGCCTGCAGATCCCCAACGCGATTTTTACGGAAAGCTATCTGTCTTTCCTTGGTCTTGGCGTCAATGCCCCCATGCCCTCTCTGGGCTCTCTGGCGGCCGACGCCCTCAGCGGAATGTCCTCCTATCCCCACCGTCTGGTCATTCCCGCTGTGGTCATCTCTCTCATCGTCCTGTCCCTGAACCTCTTTGGTGACGGCCTGCGGGACGCCTTTGACCCCAAACTGAACAGCTAAGAAAGGAGTCAGTACCATGTCTTTGTTGGAAGTACGCGATCTGCATACCTCCTTTTTCACCGATGCCGGTGAAGTGAAGGCCGTAAACGGCGTTTCCTTCAATCTGGATCGGGGAAAGGTACTGGGCATTGTGGGCGAATCCGGCTCGGGCAAGTCCGTCACTGCCTACTCCATTATGCAGATATTGGCCGGAACAGGCAAAATCGTCTCCGGCTCGATAAAATTAGACGGCCAGGAACTGGTCGGCGCAGGAGAAAAGGTCATGAAGACCGTCCGGGGAAACAAGGTCTCCATTATTTTCCAGGATCCCATGACCTCCCTGAATCCCACCTATACCGTGGGCAGACAGCTCATGGAAGCCATTTTGCTTCATACCGACCGCAACCGCAAGCAGGCTTACGAGCGGGCGGTGGAAATGCTCCGGCTGGTGAACATCAACGAGCCGGAAAAGCGCATGAAGCAGTATCCCTACGAATTTTCCGGCGGTATGCGCCAGAGAATCATGATCGCCATGGCTCTGGCCTGCGAGCCTGACATCCTCATCGCCGACGAGCCCACCACGGCTCTGGACGTGACCATTCAGGCACAGATTCTGGAGCTGATGAAGTCCCTGCAGGAAGAGCTGGGCATGGCCATCATCATGATCACCCATGACCTTGGCGTTGTGGCACAGCTTTGTGATGAAGTCATCGTCATGTATGCCGGCTCGATCTGTGAGCAGGGCACGGCAGATGAAATTTTCTACAACCCCTCTCATGAATATACCAAGGGTCTGATGCGCTCGATCCCCACGGCCAATACCGCGGGTACAAAGCTTCAGCCCATCTCCGGCACGCCCATCGACCTGCTGAATATGCCCAAGGGCTGTCCCTTTGCCCCTCGGTGCGATGCGGCCATGAAGATCTGCATGAACCAGCGGGCGGAGCGGATGCTCATCAATGATGACCACATGGCCTCCTGCTGGATGAATGTGAAAAAGGGCGTGGAGGACGGCTCTATCTCTGTGGAAGGCGGTGAAGACCATGAGCAATAACAAACAGCCTCTCATTGAGGTCAAGGGTCTGAAGCAGTATTTCCCCATCAGTACCGGGATGTTCCGTTCCAAGCCTCTCAAGGCCGTTGACGGCGTTTCCTTCTCCATCAATGCCGGTGAGACGCTGGGTCTGGTGGGCGAGTCCGGCTGTGGCAAGACCACGGTGGGACGCACCCTTCTGCACCTGTATGAGCCCACGGACGGCGAAATTTGGTATAAGGGCAAGAAAATCGAGACCAAGGCCGATATTCAGGAGTTCCGGAAGAAGGCCACCATGGTGTTTCAGGATCCCTATTCCTCTCTCAATCCCCGGATGACCGTGTCCGATATTATCGGCGAGCCTCTGGATGTCCACAAGCTCTATAAGACCCAGGAAGAGCGTCGGGAGCGGATCTTGGAGCTGATGGGTCACGTGGGACTGAACTCCGAGCACGCTTCCCGGTATGCCCATGAATTTTCCGGCGGTCAGCGTCAGAGAATCGGCATTGCCCGGGCTCTGGCTGTAGATCCCGACTTCATCGTCTGCGATGAGCCGGTCTCCGCGCTGGACGTGTCCATTCAGGCGCAGGTCATCAATATGTTTGATGAACTGCAGGAAAAGCTGGGTCTGACCTATCTGTTCATCGCCCATGACCTGCTGGTGGTGCGCCATATTTCCGACCGCATCGCGGTCATGTATCTGGGCAAGATGGTGGAGCTGGCGGATGCCAAGGAAATTTACGATGAGCCTCTGCACCCCTATTCCAAGAGCCTGCTTTCCGCAGTGCCCATCCCTGACCCCAATATCGCCCGGAACAACCAGAGAATCGTGCTTTCCGGGGATATTCCCAGCCCCCTCAACGCTCCCTCCGGCTGTCCCTTCCGCACCCGCTGTCCCCATGCCACGGAGCAGTGCGCCGCGGAAATGCCGGAATTCAAGGAAGTCCGTCCCGGTCACTTTGTGGCCTGCCATCGGACGGAGGAAGTCAACTAAGCGTCCATATGTGTGCCCTTGGCGCACTGGAAATATCATTTCTGAAAGGAAACAACCAAAATGAAGAAGATTCTTGCTCTCCTGCTGGCTCTGGTCATGGTTTTTGCCATGGTCGCCTGCGGTGCTGAAGAAGCTCCCGAAGCTCCCGAAGTCAACGAAGACCCTGTGGTCTCCGAAGGCGAAGGCACTGCCGAGTCCAGCTACCTGTCCATCTGCCTGGCCTCCGAGCCCGACACTCTGGACCCTGCCCTGAATTCCTCTGTGGACGGCGCGACCATGGCTGTCCAGCTGTTTTCCGGTCTGGCCAAGTGGGCTCCCGATGAAAACGGCAACCTGACCATCGTGGCCGACTGCGCCGAGGAACTGACCGAGGGCGTGGTCAATGAGGATGGCACTGTCACCTACACCTACACCCTGAAGGACGGCCTGAAGTGGTCCGACGGTCAGGCTCTGACTGCCGGTGACTTCGAATTCGCATGGAACCGCGCCGCTTCCGCCGAGCTGGCTGCCGACTACGGCTATATGTTCGACGTGGTGGACGGCTATGCCGACGTGTCCGCTGTGGACGAAGAAGGCAATGTCCTCAACCCCGATGCCAAGCTGAATGTCCATGCTCTGGACGAGAAGACTCTGGAAGTCACCCTGTCCAACAACGTGGCTTACTGGAACGAGCTGATGGCTTTCCCCGTTTACTTCCCCGTCCGTGAGGACGTGGTGGCCAACGAAGCCTGGGCTACCGATCCCGCCACCTATATCTGCAACGGTGCTTACACCATCACCGGCTGGGAGCACAACTCCGTCATCAACCTGACCAAGAACCCCAACTATCATGATGTGGAGAACGTCACCATGGACGCCATCGACTGCTTCCTGTCCGATGACGACAACAACATGCTGACCAACTTCAAGAACGGCGACTGGCTGATGATCGACTCCATGCCCGTGGCTGAGATCCCCGCTCTGAAGGTGGATTACCCCGAAGAATTCGTCATCTCTCCCCAGATCGGCACTTACTATGTCTGCTGGAATGTCAACGAGGAGCTTCTCCCCGAGGGCAATGAGCTGACCGGTGCGGAAGCTGAGGCTGCCAAGGCTGAGATCCGCAGCGCCATCGGCCTGCTGTTGGACCGCAACTATATCGTTGAGTACGTTTCTCAGGCCGGCGAACTGCCCGCTTCCTCCTTCGTCGCTGCCGGTATGACCAACCCCGATGGCTCTCAGTTCCATGAGACCGCCGGTGGCAATGACTTTGCCGGTTACTACGATGTTTCCGTGGAGGCCTTCGAGGCCAACTACGCTTCCGCCGTGGAGACCCTGAAGAAGTACTATGACTTCGACGAGGCTACCGGCAAGTTCACCAACATCCCCTCTCTGACCTACCTGTACAACACCGCCGATAACCACAAGGCCATCGGTGAGTATATCCAGGGTGCTCTGGCTGCCGTTGGCATCAACATGACTCTGGAAAATCAGGAGTGGGCTACCTTCCTGAACACCCGTAAGGACGGCAACTTCTCCGTTGCCCGTAACGGCTGGGTCGCTGACTACACCGATCCCATCTGCTTCCTGGATATGTGGATCACCTCCTCCGGCAACAATGACATCCAGCTGGGCAAGGGCGCTCACGCTGAGCTGGCTATGTACGATCTGGACCTGACCGGCTTCGGCATCGACTACAAGGTCGAGGACGCCACCTGGGCAGAGACCTATGACGTGCTGATCGCCGAGATCAAGGCCTGCGCCGACGCAGAGACCCGCTACGAGATGATGCATCTGGCTGAGGATATGCTCATGGCTACCGGCTGTATCGTGCCCATCTACTTCTACACCGATCCCTATATGATCAGCTCCGACGTGGAAGGCTTCTTCTGCACGCCTCTGGGCTACAAGTACTTCATGTACTCCACCGTGAAATAAGATTTTCGGTAAATTTGCTCCCTGTCCGCAATCGCGGACAGGGAGTTTTTTATAGGGGCTTCTTATCGGGCGACCAATGGTCGCCCCTACTGATTCTATCGATAGATTTCGTAGGGGCGGTCATTGACCGCCCGCCGGGATGTCTTTACAACATATCAAAGAAATCGTAATGATCAAAACGCAAGTTATCATAAAAACCATTGACCAATGGCAGGAGATAGATTATAATAGAAACAAGATAAATCCAACAAATCCAACACAAACAAAGGAGTGGTCTTATGAATATTTCCTACATCCATCCCGCCGACCAATTGGTCATGTTCATGCAGAGAATCTACGACAAAGGTCTGACCACCACCTCCGGTGGCAACCTCTCCATTCTGGACGATGACGGCAATATCTGGATCACCCCTGCCGGCATCGACAAGGGAACCCTGACCCGCAGAGACATCGTCTGTGTCAAGCCCGACGGAAGCTGTGTCGGCCCTCACCGTCCCTCCTCGGAACTGCCCTTCCACGCGCAGGTGTATAAAATGCGTCCCGACCTGCGGGCGGTGCTTCACGCCCATCCCCCCGCATTGGTGAGCTTTTCCATCGTCCGCCAGAGCCCCAATCTGGATCTGATGCCCACAGTGCGGAAGGTCTGCCCTGAGGTGCAGATCGCGGTCTACGCCGTTCCCGGCAGTCAGGAGCTTGGCGAAAACATCGGCAAATGCTTTGCCGACGGCTGTGACACTGTGCTTCTGGAAAATCACGGCGTCTGCATCGGCGCACCGGATATGTTCACCGCCTTCCAGCGGTTTGAGACCCTGAACTACACTGCCACTTTGGAGATTCTCGCCAAGCGCATCGGCAAGATCAAGAGTCTGGAGCAGGATTCCTATCGCCTGTCAGAGACCAAAAACCATCTGAAAATGGATGATTTCATCCCCAACAGTTACTCCTCCGAGGAGCTGGCTGCCCGCCGGGATATGATCACCCTGATCCGCCGGTCCTACCGACAGGGTCTGTTTACCGCCACCCACGGTACATACTCCGTCCGCCTGTCTGACGGCAGTTTCATCATCACTCCCTTTGGTATGGATCGCGCCTATCTGGAAGAAGAGCATCTGGTGCGGGTCAAAGCGGGCATGAAGGAGCTGGGCAAGACTCCCTCCCGGGCAGTTCTTCTCCACCAGAAGATCTACGAGACCCATCCGGAGATCAATGCCGTTCTGCTGGCGCACCCTGTCCACGCCATGGCCTTTGCCGTCACCGACGCCACCTTTGATCCCCGCACCATTCCCGAAAGCTACATCCTCCTGCGGGATGTCAAGCGTCTGCCCTACGGTCAGATCTACACCCAGCCGGAGCAGACTGCCCGGGAATTCGGCGTAGCCTGCCCTGCCATCATGGTGGAAAACGACTGCGTTATCGTCACCGGTGAGAGCCTGCTTCAGGCCTTTGACCGTCTGGAGGTCATGGAGTCCACGGCCCATTCCATCATCGATACCGCCGATGTGGGACAGATCGTCCATATTTCCCAGCAGGAAGTAGAGGACCTGAAGGTCGCCTTCAAGCTGGAAGATTAATTGTAGTGAAAAAAGGAACGGCAAAGCCGTTCCTTTTTCCTTGCTCCAAAGAAGAATTTGGTGTATAATAACCGTAACTATGCAAAAGGAGGGAGAACATGTATCAGGCGCTGTATCGGAAATATCGTCCCCAGACCTTTGACGATGTGGTGGGGCAGTCTGCCATTACGCAGACGCTCAAGACTCAGCTTCGCACGGACAAGCTCTCCCATGCCTATCTGTTTACCGGCACACGCGGTACAGGCAAGACCTCCTGCGCCAAATTTCTGGCCAAGGCCGTCAACTGGACAGACCTGCAGGACGGCAATCCCTGCAACTGTTGCCCCGCCTGCCGTGCCATCGATTCCGGCGGGTGTATGGACGTTCTGGAGATCGACGCCGCCTCCAACAACGGTGTGGATCAGGTCAGAGCCCTCCGGGATGACGCCATCTACACCCCCTCGGAGGTGCGCCGTCGGGTGTATATCATCGACGAAGTGCACATGCTCTCCATGGCGGCGTTCAACGCCCTGCTGAAGATCATCGAAGAGCCTCCTGCTCACCTGATGTTCATTCTGGCCACTACGGAACTGCACAAAGTTCCCGCTACGATTCTCTCCCGCTGTCAGCGGTTTTCCTTCCGCCGGCTTCTGCCGGAGGATATTGCCGCCCGACTGAATTTTATCGCCTATCAGGAGGGCATCGATTTAGAGCCCGACGCCTGCCGGCTGCTGGCTCGTCTGGCTGACGGCGCTATGCGTGACGGGGCAAGCCTGCTGGATCAGTGCGCCTCCGCCACGGAGCATGCCGTTACGGCAGAGCTGGTCTATGAGGCCTTGGGTCTTGCGGGAGAAAAGCGCACGGCTCAGCTGATGCAGGCCATCTCCCGCCACGACGGAAAAACCGCTCTGGAGCTGTTTTCCGCTCTCTATGCCGGTGGCAAGGATCTTGCCGCCATGCTGGACGAGCTCCTCAGTCTCTGCCGTGACCTGCTGGTACTGCACACCGCCCCCAAAAGCGGGCTGTCCATGCTCTCCGGCGTAGTCACGGAAAACGAAACGCAGGCACTCATTTCCCTGTTTACCCCCGGAGAGCTTTTGCGGATGCTGGGCATCCTGCAGGAGACCGCTTCCGGATTTGCCCGAAGCGCCAACCGGCGGGTGGACGCGGAGCTTTGTATCCTGCGGTTGTGCGACCCCGCACTGGACGCGGATGTGCCTGCCCTGATGGCGCGAATCAGCCGTCTGGAGGAACAGCTTGCCTCCGGGGATTTTACACCCCGGCAAAAAGCTCCCCCTGCGGTAGAGGATGACCTTATCCCGCCTCCGCCGGAAGATGCGGACGCCCCGCCTACCGAAGAAGAAGCCCCCCCTGCTCCTGCGGAGGAAGCCCCGGCGGGCTTCTGGCCGGAGCTGTCTGCCCGGCTGAAAGGGGAAGTGCCCAACAAGAGCAAGGCGTTTCTCGGCTCGGTGAAGCCCAGGCTGGAGCAAAACTTGCTGACCTTGGTGGCAGATAATCAGTTTGTCAAAAATATGATCGACATTCCCGAAGTGTTAGAGCCCGCCACACGCATGGCCACCGCCATGCTGGGACGGCCTGTCCGGGTGCGCTGTGTGGAGGTGTCCAAAAACGCCCGCTTCGGCGAACATGACCCCATGAACGACCTGATCAGCTTCGGGCAGGAACACCAGAACATCATCACCATCGAAGAATAAAGGAGTAGCGAATTATGGCAAAAGGTGGATACAGAGGCGGTATGCCCATGGGTGGCGTCAACGCCAATATGATCAAGCAGGCGCAGAAAATGCAGCAGCAGATGATGCAGATGCAGCAGGAAATGGAGACCAAGGAGTACGAGGCCGCCGCCGGTGGCGGTGTGGTCAAGGCCGTGGTCAACGGCAAGCATGAGCTTCTCCGCCTGACCATCGACCCGGAAGCCGTAGATCCGGAGGATGTGGAAATGCTTCAGGATATGGTCATCGCCGCCGTCAATGAGGCTGCCCGCATGGCCGACAGCGATGCTTCCGCCAGTATGTCCAGACTCACCGGTGGGCTGAATCTGGGCGGTCTGTTCTGATATGCGCTGTTTTCCCGCCGTTCTGGAACGGCTGACCGAACAATTTGCCCGCCTGCCGGGTATCGGCGGTAAGACCGCCCAGCGACTGGCCTTTCATGTCCTGAGCCTGCCCAAGGAGGAGGCACAGGAATTTGCACAGGCTATCGTGGAGGCCAGAGAGACTGTGCGCACCTGTCAGGTGTGTCAGAACATCACCGACCGGGAGGTCTGCGATCTCTGCCAGGATCCCCAGCGGGATCAGGGACTGATCTGTGTGGTGGCAGAGCCTAGGGACGTCATCGCCATGGAGCGTTCCCGGGAGTTTAACGGGGTCTATCATGTGCTCCACGGCGTCATCTCCCCCCTGAACCATATGGGTCCCGACCAGCTTCGGATCCGGGAGCTTCTGGATCGGGTGGCAAAGGGCAATGTCCGGGAGGTCATTATGGCCACCAATCCCGACACAGAGGGCGAGGCCACGGCCATGTATATCAGCCGTCTGCTCCGGCCTCTGGAGGTCAAAGTCACCCGGCTGGCTTACGGTATCCCCGTTGGCAGTCAGTTGGAATATGCCGATGAGATCACCCTCCTGCGGGCTCTGGAAGGCAGAAGAGAAATCTAAAAAATCACAGGGAGCGGTCATTGACCGCTCCCTGTTTCGTTGTTAATTATCCAAGGTTTCCGAAAGCTCCAGACCGGGGTTTTTCCGGATATTATAATCAATGGACCACAGGCTGGAGAACACCAGCAGACTGTGTCCCCGATAGTCCTCCAGAAGCTCCGCGTCGGAGGTCAGCTGAAGATCCTTGGGGTCTGCCACGGGGCAGGACTTGATAAACCGGAGCTGTTCATAAGGCAGACCCTCCATACGCAGATCTACGCCGTACTCATTTTTCATCCGGTACTGGAACACATCAAACTGCAGTGTGCCCACAACGCCTACGATGACCTCTTCCATGCCCGTATTGGGGACTTTGAAGATCTGGATCGCGCCCTCCTGGGCGATCTGCTCCGTACCCTTGATAAACTGCTTGCGTTTCATGGTATCCTTGGGGCTGACCCGGGAGAAATGCTCCGGGGCAAAGGTGGGGATACCGGCAAAGCGGAATTTCTTTCCGGGGGTGCAGATGGTATCGCCGATGGAGAAAATGCCCGGGTCGAACACGCCGATGATATCGCCGGCGTAGGCCTCGTCGATGATCTCCCGCTCGGAAGCCATCATCTGCTGAGGCTGAGACAGGCGCATTTTCTTGTTGCCCTGCACGTGATAGACCTCTGCCTCCCGCTCATACTTGCCGGAGCAGATACGCAGGAAAGCCAGCCGGTCTCGATGGGCCTTGTTCATATTGGCCTGAATCTTAAAGACAAAGGCGGAAAAATCGGGGCTGAAGGTATCGATGACCCCGCAGTCGGCCTCTCTGGCCAGAGGGGAGGAGGTCATCTGCAAAAATTCCTCAAGGAAAGGCTCAACGCCGAAATTGGTCAGAGCAGAGCCAAAGAACACCGGAGACAGTGTGCCCTGCCGGACTTCCTCCATATTGAACTCCCGACCTGCGCCCAGAAGCTCCACTTCCTCCATGAGCTGTTCATGCCGGCGCTGACCGATGATCTCACCCACCTGGGGGTCTTCCAGCTCCACCTCCAGCTTGTCGGCACGGTTTTTGCCCGATACGCCGGAGAAAAAGATGATCTGCCCGTTCCGGCGGTCATAGACGCCCTGAAACTCCTTGCCCGACCCGATGGGCCAGTTGCAGGCGTAGGTCTCAATGCCCAGCTCCCGCTCCAGCTCGTCCAGCAGGTCAAAGGGGTCTCTGGTTTCTCTGTCCATTTTGTTCACAAAGGTGAAAATGGGGATATGGCGCATGGCGCAGACCTTGAACAGCTTCCGGGTCTGGGGCTCGACGCCCTTTGCGCCGTCAATGACCATGACGGCGGAATCCGCCGCCATAAGGGTGCGGTAGGTGTCCTCGGAGAAGTCCTGATGGCCGGGGGTATCCAGAATGTTGATACAGCAGCCGTTATACTGGAACTGCATGACCGAGGAGGTGACAGGGATTCCTCTCTGCTTTTCGATCTCCATCCAGTCGGACACGGCGGCACGGCTGTTTTTCTTGCCCTTGACCGCACCGGCCTGAGCAATGGCGCCTCCGTACAGGAGAAATTTTTCCGTAAGGGTGGTTTTGCCGGCGTCGGGGTGGGAAATGATGGCAAAGGTGCGCCGCCGGGTGATCTCTTCTCGTAAGGTAGACAAGGCAGTTCCTCCATACAAAGGTAGTTTACTCTCAAACTGGTTTATTTTATCATGAAACCCCGTCTGTGGCAAGAGCATTTCCACAGAATACCGGGCAAAAAAGGACGGACTTCCGTGGAAATTGTCCTATGTTTGACTTGAATTCCCAAAGAAGATGTGATAAACTGGGTAATGAATTGGCTTGCGCTTTTTTGCTGCAGGCAAGCTGTGCCTGCGCTGATATTTAAACAAAGAACTGAGGAATGTACTTATGCAGGAAAATGTGGAATTAACAACAGGTGAACTTGAAATCAACATTCTGGAGTTGGTGATGTACTGTCTGCGCAGATGGTGGGTCATCGCCATCTTCGTGGTGGTGGCATTTTTTGCCAGCCTGTTTTATACCATCTCCTTTGTCACCCCCATGTATCGGGCCAGTATTTCCATCTATGTCAACAATACCAAGGGCGTGGAGAATTTGGACAATCTGTCCAGCGCGGACCTTTCTGCTGCTCAGCGTCTGGTCAATACCTATATCAGTATCGCCAAAAGCGACCGGGTATTGGATAAGGTCTCCGAAGCCCTGGATGGGAATTATACGGCCACTGAGCTGAAAGGGATCATCAGCGCTGTGCAGATGAATGAAACGGAAATTTTCTACATCTATGCTGTCTGTGAAGACCCCAAGGAGGCGGCCCGCATTGCCAATGCCGCGGCCGTGGTGGCGCCAGTGGAGATCTCCCAGCTGATCGAGGGCACATCTGCCCGGGTCATCGACAGCGCCAAGGTACCCACAGAACGGTATTCTCCCAGCTATAGCAAAGCCGGTATGATCGGTATCGTTGTGGGCGTGGTTCTGGCTCTGGTCCTGCTGGTTTTCCTGTTCTTGCAGGATACCCATATCAAGAACGAAAACGATTTGACGGAGCTGTTCTCCGTGCCTATTCTGGGTCGCATCCCCGAATTCGGCGAAAACTACACGGACAGGCATCCGTACGAGTACAAAAGTAATGCCACTGTGCCCACTGAGGAGGTAGAGGCGTGATGATCAAAAAACACAAAAAGAAGAACGCACTCAAGCCCCATCATGCTTCCAGGATCAAAGAAGACCGCAAGTATATCCTGTCCTCCAAAAGCAGTTTTTTTCTGCAGGAGGCCTATAAATCCTTGCGAACCAATATCAATTTCTCTCTGGCCGATCAGGAGGGCTGTAAGGTCGTTCTGGTGACCTCCGCCATGCAGAGTGAGGGCAAGAGTATGACCGCCCTGAACTTAGCCATCTCCCTGGCCCAGACGGATCAGAAGGTCCTGATCATCGACTGCGACCTGCGCCGTCCCAAGTTGGGTCGTCTGCTGAACATCAGCGCCGACATGGGCATGAGCAATCTGCTCATGGACGCCAGTATCGTGGATGTGACCATCCTCCATCATGAGGCCCACGGCATCGATTTGATTCTTTCCGGCGACATCCCCCCCAATCCCTCGGAGTTGCTGTCTTCCGGCCGGATGCAGAAGGTCATGGAGATCCTGCGGGCCCGGTATGATTATATCATTCTGGATTCTCCTCCTGTGGATATGGTCATTGACGCGGTGGTCCTGGCACCTCAGTGTGACGGCGTTTTGTTCGTGGTCCGGGCCAACTCCTCGGAGCGGGGCGCGGTCATGTACGCCATAGAGCAGCTGGAATACGCCAAGGCCAGAGTTCTGGGATTTGTATTTAACGGCATGACCGGCGAAAACGCCAGCGGTTACGGCAAGTACCGCTACAAACGCTACGGCAGATACGGCTATTACAGAAGATACGGCCGTTACAATTATTCTCACGCTTATTATCAGGGTTATTCCCAGGGTTACAACCAGGGCTACAATTACGGCTACGGCTATGGCAGCGGTCATAACCCGGGTAATCCGTCCGAAGTTCCCCCGCATCAGATGTAACTGCCATGGTTGATCTGCATACCCACATTCTCCCCGGTATGGACGATGGTGCTGCCGATGTGCAAACCTCTCTCTCGCTCCTTGACAGGCAGTTGGCGCAGGGGGTGGATACCGTTGCACTGACCCCCCATTTCTACCGGACAAGAGAGCATGCTTCGGATTTTCTCCGGCGCAGAGCAGACGCCATGGCGGGGCTGACTTCCGCCACGGCAGACCGCCCCTGTCCCCGTCTGATTTTGGGGGCGGAGGTGGCGTGGGTGCCCGGTATGGCCGACTGGCCGGAGCTGGAGGCACTGTGCTACGAAGGCACGAAACACCTTCTGGTGGAGCTCCCCTTTACCCCCTGGCAGGATGAGCTGTTCCGTCAGCTCTACAGTTTGGAGGGTCGCCGGGGCGTTACCCCCGTGCTGGCCCATGTGGAGCGGTATGCCGGCTGTCAGAGCAAAAAGCAGTTCCGTACCCTGCTGGAAATGGGCTTCCCTCTGCAGGTCAGCGGGTATGCCCTGACCTACCTTGCCGGACGGCGACTGGCACTGCAACTGCTTCAGTATCCCGGAAGTGTGCTGATCTCCGACTGTCACGATCCGAACTATCGTCCTCCCATCCTGCAGAAGGCCATGGCTGTGGTGGAGAAAAAACTGGGAGAAGACATGGTCAATGAGCTCAACATCTCCGCCCGGGAGCTTCTGGACGAGGAATAAGACCCCATGAAGAAGAAATCCAAAATCGGCTTGTTTATTCTGGCAGGCTTTCTGGCTCTGTTGGCCATCCTTTGTTGGTGGCAGAGAAACAACCTCAAGGCAGTCTATCTCTATCTGACGCTGGATGAGGAAGCCGTTACCCAACAGATGGAAAATATCCGCAACGATCACCAGACCATTCTGGAGCAGGAACATTCTGTGATCGTCCGTGCCCCGGACCGCCAGCAAAGCGACGATTTGCTGGACGGCAAGGTCAGCCCGGAGGAGATCAAGGAACAGCTGGGGATCACCCCCGCACCGACCACCACGGAGCCGGCGAAAAAGACGCCGGAAGAACTGCTCAACGAATGTGTGGCGGAACTGTATGCCTGCAAGGTCGACCTGATGGCCACCCTTGGCGGGATGAAGCAGGCTCTGCTGGATAAATGGATCGCCCTGCCTCCCGAAGCCCGCACCATTGCCCGCCGGACGGAAATGGGCATGGCCGCGCTGGAGGAGTGCTACGCTCTGGAAGTGGTGGTGGACGAGCAAGTGGAGGACATTCTGGACAAGTACCGCCCTCTGCTGACGGAAGCCGGCGGAGATGCGACCGTTTTAGATACCCTGTGGGTCCAATATTGTGAAGAAAAGGCCGCGGAAAAGGCCTATTACCTGAATAAATACCTGTAAGGAGGAAATCCCCATGAAACGAACCGTTTCCCGTACTCTGGCACTGGTTTTGACCCTTTGTATGTTCCTGTCTGCGATTCCTTTCGCATCTGCCGCGCAACCCTTTGAGCCCGGCGATATCGACCTGCGGGTCTGCGCTCTGGAATTGCCCAATGACCAGTACTGCGTCACTTATCGGGCAGGTCTGGTGATGCTGGATGAACTGGCCACTGCTGCCGCGGAGCTGAGCTCCTACCAGGAACTGATGCGCCAGCTTCGGTTTATCTGCACCCTCAATGATGATCTGGTCAGCCAGCTGACCAGTGTGGATGAGGAAGATTTCGTCTTTGACTGCGCCCAGTGGGAGGGACGGAACATTTTCGTCTATGAAGATGCCCGTTTGACCGACGAGGGTCTGAAGATCTACTACAAGCTGGATGAGCAGGTGCTGGCAGACTGGCCCACCGCCAAGATCGCCGATGTGAAGGCCGCCCTGCGCCAGCCCATGACCATGACCGCTACCAAGCACGTCTCCGACCGCCAGATGGCTCAGGCCGGAAACCGCTTCTACACCACCGGCACGGTGGAACTGGAAGGTCTGGGTATTGAGAAGTTCTACGGTCAGTACTCCGTGGTGGGACACGAGGGCGATACCCGTCTGTTCCTCCATACGTCTGACTTTGACCACGACTATGACTGTGACTGCGACTGTGGCTGCCATCACAAGCATCAGCACGGTGGCGGACAGATCTGGTATCCCGGCGGCGCCCTTGGCGACTGCCCCCGGAATATCTACTGCCCCGCCGGTCACTTTG
>JAZSAW010000122.1:0-13891 GCA_045602105.1 Candidatus Avilachnospira sp. | reverse complement strand
GCAGGGGCTGCGCCCACGACCGCGCCACATTCCAGACGCTTGGCGATATAGCCATCATGGTAGACCTCCGCCACATGGCCCGTAGCCAGACCGATCTGGTTGCCATAGGAGGAGTAACCTGCGGCGGCTGTGGTCGCCAGTTTGCGCTGAGGCAGTTTGCCGGGAGTCGTATCGGCAAAGGAGACCCGGGGGTCACCGCCACCGGTGACACGCATAGCCTGATGGACATAGGCACGACCGGACAGGGGGTCACGGATACAACCGCCGATACAGGTGGCCGCGCCACCAAAGGGCTCGATCTCCGTGGGGTGGTTGTGGGTCTCGTTTTTGAACATCAGAAGCCAGTCCTGCTCCTTGCCGTCAACCACAGCGGGAACATGGATGGAGCAGGCATTGATCTCCTCGGATTCGTCCAGCTCCGGAAGCTTACCCTGCTTTTTCAGCATCTTTGTGCCGATGGTCGCCAGATCCATCAGGGTCTGGGGACGCTTGGCGGCCTTTTCCTCACCATAGACCGCTACACGGGCGTCAAGATAACGCCGGTAGGCCTCTCTCACCTGCTCATCCTCGATCCGGATATTCTGCAGATGAGTGGAGAAAGTAGTATGACGGCAGTGGTCGGACCAATAGGTATCCACCAGACGGACCTCCGTCAGGGTGGGGTCACGGGACTCATCATCCCGGAAATAGGCCTGCAGGAACTTCAGATCATCCAGATCCATGGCCAGACCCAGCTTTTCCAACAGAGCGGACAGACCGGCTTCATCCAGAGCGGTAAAGCCCGTCAGAGTCTCCACCATAGGGGGCACAGCGTGAATCTGCGCCAATGTTTCGGGTTTATCCAGCCCGGCTTCCCGGCTCTCCACCGGGTTAATGAGATAACCGCGGATCTTATCCAGTTCTTCCTGAGAGAACGTGCCCTCCAGAATATACACCTTGGCATGGCGCACCAGAGGACGCTCCACACCGGCCATCAGCTGGATACACTGGGCGCAGGAGTCTGCCCGCTGGTCAAACTGACCCGGCAGAGCCTCTACCGCCAACAGGGTATGCAGACCACGGGGCTCAGGGAAGGTCTCATCATAGGTGACGTCTACCTGAGGCTCGGAAAACACCGTTGCCTTGGCGGATTCGTAGACCTGAGGATCGATATTTTCCACATCATAGCGGTTGAGGATACGCACGCCTTCCAGATGGGCAATACCCAGAAAACGGCGCAGGTCGGACAGGAGATTATTGGCCTCGGGGGATAGTCCGCGACGCTTCTCCACAAAAATACGGTATACCATATCAGCTCTCCTTTTCTGCTGCCAGAGCCCGCGCGCCAATGTCCCGACGGCAGTAGGCATTGTCAAAATGGATACGGTCAGCTAAGTTATAGGCATCGGCGACGGCCTGCTTCAGGGTATCAGCCACAGCCACAGCGCCCAGAACACGGCCACCGTTGGTCACCAGAACGCCGTCTTTTTTTGCTGCACCGGCCACATAGATCGCTTCGTTTTCCCCGGTCTGGGGCAGGGTCATGGGGAAGCCCTTTTCATAGGCTTCGGGATAGCCCTTGGAGGCCAGAACAACACAGCAGGCGTGCTGATCCTGAAATCTCACTTCTACCTCAGAGAGCGTGCCCTTTGCCGTAGCTTCCATGACCGTCAGCAGGTCGGTCTCCAGCAAGGGCAGTACCACCTGGGTCTCGGGATCGCCGAAACGGCAGTTATATTCAATGACCTTCGGGCCATTGGGGGTCAGCATAAGACCAAAGTACAAGCAACCGGTAAAGGGTCTGCCCTCCTGCTCCATGGCACGGATAGTGGGCAGGAAGATCTCCTCCATACACCTCTTTGCCACATCTTTTGTATAGTAAGGGTTGGGGGCGACTGTGCCCATACCGCCGGTATTGAGACCCTCGTCGCCGTCATGGGCACGCTTGTGATCCATGGAGGATACCATGGGAATCAGGGTCTTGCCATCGGTAAAGGACAGGACGGACACCTCCGGGCCGGTGAGGAATTCCTCGATGACCACCCGAGAGCCACTGTCCCCAAAGACCTTGCCCTCCATCATGCTCCGCACGGCCTCCTCGGCCTCTGCATTGGTCTGGGCAATGACCACGCCCTTACCCAATGCCAGACCGTCGGCCTTGACCACTGTGGGGACAGGGGCGGTACGGACATAGTTCAGAGCAGGCTCTAATTCGGTGAAGATCTCGCATTTTGCCGTGGGAATATTGTACTTTTCCATGAGTTTCTTGGAAAAGACCTTGCTTCCCTCCAAAATGGCGGCGTTGGCCTTAGGGCCAAAGCAGGGAATCCCGATCTCATTGAGGGCGTCCACCGCACCCAGCACCAGGGGATCATCCGGCGCGACCACGGCAAAATCAATGCCGTGGGTCTTGGCAAATTCCACCTGAGCGGGAATATCCTTTGCGCCGATATTCACGCAGACCGCGTCTGCCTCCATACCGGCATTACCAGGCAGGGCATAGATGACCTCTACCCGGGGATTTTCTTTCAGTTTTTTGATAATGGCGTGCTCTCGTCCGCCGCCACCAATGACCATGAGTTTCAACGAGGGCATCCTCCTTTTGTGTTATACAAGTTCCGCCAGCTCTGCCGCCACAAGCTCTGTGGCCTGAGGCAAAAGCACCCATTCCGCCCGCTCCATGACCCGTCTCTGCAACACCTCAGGGGTATCGCCGGGCAGGATGTCCACGGCTTTCTGGGCTACGATTCTGCCACCGTCGGGCACTTCGTTGACAAAATGCACCGTAGCGCCGGTGACCTTGACCCCATAAGCCAGAGCTTCCTCATGGACCTTCAGTCCATAGTAGCCTTCACCGCAGAAGCTGGGAATCAAAGACGGATGGATATTGAGAATCCGTTCCGGCCATTTGGCGGTAAAATCTCCGGAGAGAATCTTCAAAAAGCCTGCCAGAACGATCATTTGGATACCCGCATCCTCCAGAGCCTGTTGCAGGCGGGCTTCAAAATCCTTACCGGTGATGACCGCCGTGGGGACTCCTGCCCGCTCCGCTCTGGTCAGGGCGTAAGCCCCCTCTTTATTGGATACTACCAGAGCGATCTCTCCATGGGGCATCTGCCCTGCCTGCCATGCATCCAGCAGAGCCTGCAGATTTGTACCGCCACCGGAGACCAGTACCGCGATCTTCGTCTTTACCATAAGGTTACCTTTTCCTCAGATTCTTCGATCTCGCCAAGAATATAGGCATCCTCGCCATGGGCGCGGAGAATCTCCAAAGCCTTTTCTACATCTTCCTTTGCCACCACGATGCTCATGCCAACACCCATATTGAAGGTGTTATACATATCGTGGCGGGAGATATTGCCGGTTTTGGCGATCAGGTCGAAAATGGGCAGTACCTTCACATCGTCATAGGCGATCTTTGCGCCCAGACCATCGGGGATACTGCGGGGAATGTTTTCAAAGAAACCGCCGCCGGTAATATGGGAGATACCCTTGACATCCACCTGTTCCAGCAGAGCCAGGCCGGACTTCACATAGATGCGGGTGGGGGTCAGCAGGGTCTGAGCCACAGTCTTACCGCCCAGCTCTTCTCTGGGGGTATAGAGGGCGGGGTCATTGTTATCGATATTGAATACCTTCCGGCACAGGGAGAAGCCGTTGGAATGGATGCCCGTGGAGGGCAGAGCCAGCACCACATCACCGGCTTTCATCTTGCTGTTGTCGATGATCTTTTTCTTGTCCACCACGCCAACGGCAAAGCCGGCAAGGTCGTACTCGTTCTCCGGCATCATGCCGGGATGCTCGGCAGTTTCACCGCCGATGAGGGCTGCGCCGGACTGGACGCAACCTTCCGCCACGCCTGCCACCAGCTCCGCGATCTTCTCCGGGACATTTCTGCCACAGGCGATATAGTCCAGGAAAAACAGGGGCTTTGCACCGGCGCAGATAATATCGTTGACACACATGGCAACGGCGTCGATGCCGATGGTATCGTGCTTGTCCATCAAAATGGCCAGCTTCAGTTTCGTGCCCACACCGTCTGTACCGGAGACCAAAACAGGCTCTTCCATCCCTGCCAGGTTGGGCAGGAACAGTCCGCCAAAACCGCCAATATCCGAGCAGACGCCCTCATTGGCCGTCCGGGCAATATGAGATTTCATCAGTTCCACAGCCTGATAACCGGCGGTAATGTCCACTCCGGCAGCTGCGTATGCTTCGCTGTAACTGTTTTTCATCAGGACACCTCATCTATTCTTTCTTATTCTTTGCCTGTCCAGCAATAGGTGCAGACCTTTTCCCGATCCAGACCGATGGCCTCCAGCATACCGTCCAAAGACTGGTAGCCCAGAGAGTCAAAGCCCATATCCTCGCAGATCTTACGGAGCATACACTGTCCCCGTTTGGTATTGCCGTCGGCGTACTCCTCCATGTGGTCGAAGCCCTTCTCCCCTTCCAGAGAGAGGATGGTCTGGCGAGCCAGAAGCTCCATTTCGGACTTACTGCGGGAGAAGTTCAGGTAACGGCAGGGATAAAGAATCGGCGGACAGGCAGAGCGCATATGGACCTCTTTCGCTCCGCTTTCATAGAGAAATTCAACCGTTTCCCTTAACTGCGTGCCCCGGACGATGGAATCGTCGATCAGCATCAGCTTTTTATCTTTGATCAGCTCCGGGACGGGAATCTGCTTCATCTTTGCCACTTGATTGCGCACCGCCTGATTGGTGGGGGTGAAAGATCTTGACCAGGTAGGGGTGTATTTCACAAAGGGGCGACAGAAAGGCTTGTGGCTGTAATTGGCATAGCCGATGGCATGGGGGATACCGCTGTCCGGCACACCGGCCACATAGTCCACATCGGGCATGACCTCACGGTCAGCATCGTCCCGGGCCATGATCTCGCCGTTGCGGTAGCGCATGATCTCCACGTTTACACCTTCGTAATTGGAGTTGGGATAGCCGAAATACGCCCAGAGGAAGGCGCAGATCTTCATATCCTTTTCCGGCGGGGCAAGCTGCTCAAAGCTATCCGCCGTCATACGCACCACTTCACCGGGACCCAGCTCATAAAAGTCGTCATAGCCCAGCTTGTGGTAAGTAAAGGATTCAAAGGACACGCAATAGCCATTTTCATTCTTACCCACCTGCAAAGGCAGTCTGCCCTTTTTATCCCGGGCGGCGATCAATCCCTCGGGGGTAAGAATCAGAATGGTGGCTGTGCCGTCGATGACTTCCTGGGCATAGCGGATGCCCTCCACCAAAGAATCCTTTTTATTGATGAGAGAAGCCAATAGCTCCGTCTGATTGACCTTGCCGGAGCTCATAGCCATAAACTGATGGGTATGGTCGGCAAAGACCTTGTCCACCAGGGCCTCATCGTTGTGAATCACGCCCACCGTGCCGATGGCGTACATACCCAGATGGGAGCGCACCAGCAGGGGCTGAGGATCGGTATCGCTGATACAGCCGATACCGCTGCATCCCCGGAATTTTCCCAAATCATTTTCAAATTTGGTCCGGAAAGCCGCATTTTCAATATTGTGAATCTGGCGCTGGAAGCCCAGCTCCGAGTCATAAATGGCCATACCGCCCCGACGAGTACCCAGATGGGAATGATAATCCGCGCCGAAGAAGATGTCCAGCACACAGTCCTGCTTGGAAACTGCGCCAAAGAAACCGCCCATGATCTACTCCTTGTGTTGGTTTTTAGGCAAAGAACAGCTTGGACAAGGTCATGGGATCTACATACTCGCCATCCTTGTATACCCGCATATTGCCGGAAGCCACTTCGTCAATGAGCATAACACTGCCATCAGGAGCATAGCCGAACTCAAACTTGATGTCGTAGAGCACCATGCCCTTTTCCAGCAGATCGTCGGCCACGATCTTGGTGATCTGCTTGGTCATGGCCTTGATGTCCTCATACTGCTTGTCGGTCATCACGCCCAGATCCACCAGTGCGTCCTTAATGACCAGAGGATCGCCCTTTTCATCGTTCTTGAAGGTCATTTCCACATAGGAGGGCAGGTCAGCGCCTTCGGCGATATACTCACCGTAACGGCGGATAAAGCTACCCACTGCCTTATTCCGGCAGATGACTTCCAGACCGTGGCCAAAGACCTTGGCGGGCAGGACTTCCATAGTGGTGTCCTGCAGGTTTGCGCTGACAAAATGGGTCTTGATGCCGGCGGCATTGATCTTCTCGAAGAAATAAATAGACATACGCAGGTTCACATCGCCCACGCCCTCGATGGTCAGGCCAACGGCGTTCTCGCCGGGATCGAACACACCGTCCTTGCCGGTGCAATCATCCTTGAACTTCAGCAGGCAATTGCCGTTTTCCAGAGCAAAGACGTCCTTGGTCTTGCCGGTATAGATCAGTTTCTTTTCCATGTTTGCGTACCTCCGTATTAAAAAATCAAGAATTGAATTGAGCTTCCAGAGCAGCATTTTTGGCCAGCACGGCCTTGGCATCGGCATCCCGCTTATCCTGAAGCTTCTGCGCCAGTTCCGGGTCCTCCACTGCCAAAATCTGTATAGACAACAAAGCGGCATTGACAGCTCCGTCAATGGCGACAGTGGCAACCGGAATTCCGGAAGGCATCTGCACCGTAGACAAAAGGGCATCAATACCGTCTAAATTACTGGATTTGATGGGAATACCAATGACCGGCAAAGTGGTATTGGCAGCCACAGCACCGGCCAGATGGGCAGCCTTGCCCGCAGCGGCAATGAGCACACCGAAGCCGTTGCCCCGGGCGTTTGCGGCAAACTCCTTTGCCTCCACAGGGGTTCTGTGGGCGGAGTAAACGTGCACCTCCACAGGAACGCCGAATTCCCGCAAGGTGTCGATCGCTTTGCGCACCACCGGCAGATCGCTGTCACTGCCCATGATAATTCCGACTTTCTTCATAACTTACCTCCAAAGGTCAAAAGTTTCCCAGACAACCTCAAAGAAAAAGTGCGTTTTTTCGCCATCTTTTTCCCTTTTAACTTTATCATGAAACCCCTTGGTTTACAAGACGCAAGTTCTTAGATTATCGTCTAATTTTCCCGATTCCAGTTGTCCATTTTGCACAGAAATCCAAAAACAAGGCTTCCTGTTCTCCCACAGGAAGCCTTGTAATTCGGTATTGTCGAATTCAATCCGTTAAATCCGAATAAGCAAACTGAGAAATACGGAGATCAGACCACAGACGCCGATGGCGATGGAGCTCATAGCACCCTGCAATTCACCCATTTCCCGGGCTTTGGTCGTGCCCAGAGCGTGACTGCAAGCGCCGGTGGCGATGCCCTGTGCCACAGGATCGGTGATTCCAAACCACTTGGCAAAATAGGGCGCGCCCAACGCACCGGTGATGCCCGCGATCATCACACAGCAGGCGGCAATGGCCGCCAGTCCCCCGTGGCTTTCGGCAACGCTGATGGCGATGGGAGTCGTACAGCTTTTGGGGAGGATGGACGCCGCTACAGCCTTGTCCACCCCAAACAGATGGCAAAGACCCAGAATGGATGCCATACTGGTCACACTACCGGCCAGACAGCCGGCCAAAACCGGGACAAAATACGCCCGCAGGACAGCGCGCTGATTATAAATGCCCAGAGCCAGCAGAGCCGTCACCGGACCAAGCATCCAGCGGATGACCTGTGTGCCGTGGTCAAAAACGGCATAGGGAATATCCAGCAAGACAAGGACGGAGATACACAGTGCCACCGAAACGATCAGGGGATTTGCAATGAGCCAGCCGGTCTTGTTCTGCAACCATTTGCCCAGAAGAAAGGTGGAGATACACAAGGTCAGGCCAAAAAAAGGCGAGGCAAGCACAGCGTCGATCATTGTTTCTCCTCCTTTTTCCGCAGAAGCTTCATGGTAAGCTGGACCACATGACCGGTGACAAAAAAGACCAGAGGAGTCGTAAACACGCTGATCAACACGATGGACCAGAAGCTCTGAAACAGCACATCCACATTTTCCAAAATGCTCACACAGGGTGGGACGAAGAACAAGGGCATATTCCCCAGAAAGAAATCCGATTCCTCTTTCAGCTGATGGGGCTTGAGCACTTTGCTGAACAGCAGGATCAACAGTAAAACCATGGACAGCACACTGGCGGGGAACGTAAAAGGCAACAAGGCCGAAATCGCCTCTGCCAACAGGCACAAGGCAAATGTTACACAGATCTGCACCATTGCAGGCACGATGACCACTCCTTTCCGATAGGAGAGATTATAGCACACAAGCCCCCGGAGTACAAGAAGTGACTTTTTTCTTTTGGGTTTACATAACTCTTTTTCTCACCATCCAACGGGTCAGGGATACTAAGGTTTTGCCTATCGGAAGCAAAATCACCGTGGACAGGAGATTAAACAGGGTGTGGCATAGGGCGATTCCCCCGGCATCAATGGGCAGGTCATGAAAAGAAAAACCAAAAATCCTGTGGCATAGCAGATACGTCGGGAGCAAGAGCACCGCCCCCAGAAGATTGATCAGAGTATGCATGACCGCCACGCCCTTTGCCCCGGCAGACATCCCCACAGAAGAAAGTCCCGCGGTGACGCAAGTACCGATATTCTGCCCCATGACCACAGGAATGGCCATGCCCCAGGTCACTGCGCCCGTCCCCGCCAGAGCCTGCAGGATACCGACGGAAGCCGAGGAGGACTGGATCAGTGCTGTAAACACCGTCCCCGCCAGCACCCCGGAAGTTGGGTCACGGAAGTTCAGAAGCAGTCTGCAAAATTCCGGTCTGTCCGCCAAAGGGGCGACTGCTCTGCACATCTGCTCCATACCGGTGACCAGCACACAAAAGCCCACCAAAGCAGCCCCCACGGTCTTAGCTCTCTCCCTTTTCCCCAACATCATGAAAAACACGCCGGCTACCCCCAGAACAGGTGCAAGGGTCGTGGGCTTGCAAAGCCAGATGAGCAGATTTTCACTTTCTATGCCGGAAACGCTCAGCACCCAAGGAGTCAGGGTCGTGCCGATATTTGCCCCGAGGATAATGGGCAGGGTCTGGGAAAGTCGAAGCACTCCGGCATCCACCAGTCCAACCAGCATGACCGTAGAGGCCGAGGAGGACTGCATGGCTATGGTGATGAGCGCACCAAATATCACCCCGCCCACAGGACGGTCCGTCACATTTTCCAACGCTTTTGCCGGTTTTCCCCCGGTAAGTTTTTTCAGCGCTCCGCTCATGGTCTGGATTCCGAACAAAAACAGCGCAAGTCCCAGACACAATCCCAGAAACACCTGCACAAGACCCCTCCTCTCCCCGTTCTGGTGGAATCATACGCAGACAAGGCCGGGATTTTGTGAAAAAAGTTTATTTTATTGTGGCATTTTTGGGAATCTTATGGAGAATGTCCGTTGACTTTACCGGCTCTCCAGTCTAAAATAAAGGTGATTTGTTTGATTGAGTTTACGCACACCGGAGGTACTGGATATGACAGAACGCACCCCCATCCCCGAAATGTTTGGCTGTCTGGTCTTTAACGAGGCCGCTATGGAGGTCTATGTCAGCCCTGAGGCTGTGCAGGCGTGGAAACAATGCCTGCAGGACGGCACTTCTTTGCAGTTGGAAACTGCCAACGCCATTGCCGATGGCATGAAGGCCTGGGCTCTGGCCCATGGGGCGACCCACTATACCCACTGGTTCCAGCCGATGACCGGCTTTACCGCGGAAAAGCATGACAGCTTCCTGAGCCCTGCCGGTGGCGGTAAGGTCATTATGGATTTTGGTGGAAAGGAACTGGTACGGGGCGAGCCCGACGCCTCCTCCTTCCCCTCCGGCGGTCTGCGGGCTACCTTTGAAGCCCGGGGTTATACCGCATGGGATCCCACCAGCTTTGCCTTTATCAAGGACACCAGTCTGTGCATCCCCACGGTGTTCTGCTCCTACTCCGGCGAAGCTCTGGATAAAAACACGCCCCTTCTGCGCTCCATCGACGCGGTAAACAAGCAGGCTCTGCGGGTTTTACGTCTGTTTGGAGACACCCAGACCACCAAGGTCATCCCCAATGTGGGCGCTGAGCAGGAATATTTCCTGCTGGACAAGGAGCTGTTCAATCAGCGGGAGGATCTGCGCCTTTGCGGACGCACCCTGTTCGGTGCAAAGCCTCCCAAGGGTCAGGAGCTGGACGACCATTATTTCGGCGCCATCAAGCCCCGCATTGCCGCCTACATGAAGGATCTGGACGAGGAGCTGTGGAAACTGGGCGTGCTGTCCAAGACCAAGCACAACGAGGCCGCTCCCGCTCAGCATGAAATGGCGCCCATCTATGCCGACGCCAACACCGCCTGCGACCACAATCAGCTGACCATGGAGATCATGAAGCGGGTGGCTGACCGTCACGGACTGGTGTGCCTGCTTCACGAAAAGCCCTTTGCCGGCGTCAACGGAAGCGGTAAGCACAACAACTGGTCTTTGGGCACGGATACGGGTAAAAATCTCTTTGCCCCCGGCAAGACCCCCAGCCAGAACGCCCAGTTCCTGCTGTTTCTGGCAGCCTTCCTTAAGGCAATTGACGAGTATCAGGAACTGCTTCGCTCCACAGTAGCCACTGCCGGCAACGATCACCGACTGGGCGCGCTGGAAGCCCCGCCCGCCATTATTTCCGTATTTTTGGGTGCGGAACTGAACGATATTATCAATGCCATTACCGAGGGCACGGACTATGTGGATGTAAACAAGCGTTCTCTGCAGATCGGTGTAGACGTTCTGCCTCACATCCCGCAGGATACCACCGACCGCAACCGCACCTCTCCCCTTGCCTTTACGGGCAACAAGTTTGAGCTCCGTATGCCCGGCTCCAGTCTGTCGGTGTCCGGCCCTAACGTGGTACTGAATACCGCCATGGCGGAAGTTCTGATGCAGTTTGCCGATGAACTGGAAACGTCCAACGACTTCCAGGGTGACCTGCACAACCTGATCCGCCGGGAGCTGACTGCCCACAAGCGCATCATCTTTGACGGCAACGGCTATGATGAGGCCTGGGTGCAGGAGGCCAAGGCCCGGGGTCTGGAAAATCTCAAAAACTGTGCCGAAGCTCTGCCTGCCTTCGTCCTGCCCAAGAACATTGCGCTTATGGGTCGCCATGGGGTATTTACCAAGAGTGAAATGCTGGCGCGGAACGAGATCCACATGGAAAACTACTGCAAGGTCATCCGCATTGAGGCGCAGACTCTGGTGGATATGGTCCAGCATCACATTCTCAATGCCGCCAGTCAGTATTCCGCCGACCTGTGCTCCACCATCCTGACCAAACGTCAGGCTCTGCCCGGAGTCAGCTGCCGTGTGGAGGAGGCTCTGGCGGAGAGCATTTGTCATCTGAACAACGATCTGCTGGAAAACTACACCGCCCTGAAGACCGATCTGAGCACCGTGCCTGCCGAGGCCTCCCACGAGGAGCTTCTCCGGTACTATCACGACGTGGTCTTTGATCGGATGCAGAAGGTACGCGCCATCATCGACCATCTGGAAACGCTGGTGGCTGCCGATTACTGGCCCTTCCCCACCTACTACGATCTGCTGTTTTACTCGTAAGTACATAGAAAGACCCTTTCCAACCATTTGGGTGGAAAGGGTCTTTTTCTTAGTAAAACTCAGAACAAATGAAACGCAAACAGGCAAGCGAATGTCCACTTTGTGGGACAGCATAGAGTTTATACTATACTCATATTCAATTACAACGAATCAACAAAAAATGGAGGTTTCTATGGGAACATTATTGAACGAAGCGATCAAATTTGCAATAAATGCCCACCAGGGGCAGTTCCGCAAAGGAACGCAGATTCCTTATATTCTGCATCCAATGGAAGCAGTCACCATTGTTGGAACAATGACTGTGGACGATGAGATTTTGGCAGCTACCGTTCTGCACGATGTTGTTGAAGATACGGATACTACGATCGCGCAGATAAAAGAGCAATTTGGTGAGCAGGTTGCCATTTTAGTTGCATCCGAAAGTGAAAACAAACGAGAAAACTTGTCCGCAGAATCCACGTGGAAACTTCGCAAGCAGGAAACTATAGAGCATCTTAAAACCGCTTCGGTGGCGACGAAAATGATAACTCTTGGCGATAAACTTTCGAATATTCGCGCTATTTACCGCGATTATAACGCCATCGGCGATGAACTATGGCTGAGATTTAATCAAAAGGACAAAAATTGCCATTATTGGTACTATAAGAGCATCGCTGAATGTCTTACAGAATTAAGGGAACATCAGGCATATAACGAATATACTGAATTGGTAGAAAAGACTTTTCATCAAAACCGAAATGACTGATCAGATTACAAAAAAAGATCCGGAGGCGAAACAAGTTCGCCTCCGGATTATTTTAGTGGGATGGTTAGCTTTCGTTGTCGATCATGTCCTGCGTCACGATGGATTCAGGAGCTTCACCGGTCTGGAAATCCCGGTAGGTCTGCAGGCCGGAGCCTGCGGGGATCAGCTTACCGATAATGACATTCTCCTTCAGGCCGACCAGATGGTCGACCTTGCCCTTGATGGCGGCTTCGGTCAGGACCTTGGTGGTTTCCTGGAAGGATGCGGCGGACAGGAAGGACTCGGTGGCCAGAGAGGCCTTGGTGATACCCATGAGGATCAGGCTCTTGGTGGCCAGTCTCAGTTCGGTCTCACCGGCATCGATTCGAGCCTGAACAGCCTCGTTGGCTTCCTCAAACTCAAAGTTATCCACCACAGTACCGCTGAGCAGTTCCGTATCGCCGGGGTCTTCCACCCGCACCTTGCGCATCATCTGACGGATGATGACTTCAATGTGCTTATCGTTGATGTCAACACCCTGCTGACGGTACACAGCCAGAACTTCCTGCGTCAGATATTCCTGAACGGCCTCCTCACCGGAGATACGCAGAACATCATGGGGGCTAAGAGCGCCATCGGTGATACGGTCGCCCTTATTGACCCGCTTGCCGTTTTCCACACGCAGACCCACGGAGTAGGGCACCTGATACTGCTTCACCTCGCCGTCATCAGCGGTCACGGTGATGTTACGCAGTGCGGTGCGGTGGGAGTCATCGATGTCCACAACGCCGTCGATCTCGGAGATGGTCGCCATCTTCTTGGGCTTCCGGGCTTCGAACAGTTCTTCGACTCGGGGCAGACCCTGGGTGATATCGTCACCGGCGACACCGCCGGTATGGAAGGTACGCATGGTCAGCTGAGTACCGGGCTCGCCGATGGACTGGGCGGCGATGATACCGACAGCCTCGCCCATATTGACCAGCTCGGAGGTGGCCAGGTTCATGCCGTAGCACTTGGCGCAGACGCCGGACTTGGCACGGCAGCCCAGAACAGTGCGGGCGTAGACCTTGTTGATGCCATGAGCCTCAAACAGGTCGGCATCCTCAGGCTTCATCATCTCATCCTTGGACTTGAGCAGTTCACCGGTAGCGGGATCAACCAGATCCTCCACCAGGAAACGGCCACGGATACGGTCACCGAAGGTCTCGATGTTCTGACCCTTTTCCTCGTAAGTGCCCAGCCAGATGCCGTGCTTTGTGCCACAATCCTGATAGCGGATGATGACATCCTGAGAGACATCGACCAGACGGCGGGTCAGGTAACCGGAGTCAGCGGTACGCAGAGCCGTATCGGTCATACCCTTACGGGCGCCTCTGGAGGAGATGAAGTATTCCAGAACAGACAGACCTTCGCGGAAGTTTGCCTTAACGGGAATTTCAATGGTACGGCCGTTGGTATCGGCCATCAGGCCACGCATACCGGCCAGCTGACGGATCTGGTTCATGGAGCCACGGGCGCCGGAGTCCGCCATCATGAAGATGGGGTTGAACTCGTCCAGATTGTCCTGCAGGGCGTTGGTGACTTCCTTGATGGTGTCTTCCCACTGGCGGACAGTCAGGCGATAGCGTTCTTCGTTGGTGATAAAG